>CALLKB010000131.1 GCA_938008575.1 uncultured Cytophagaceae bacterium
GAAGCGAAAATGGATGAAGCCTTAAATGCTTTTCCAGAGGTTAATTTCGAATTTACCCAACCGATTCAAATGCGTTTTAATGAATTGATTGCTGGAGTTAAGTCGGATATCGCGATCAAGATTTTCGGAGAAGATTTAGGTTTGTTATTCGAGCATGCCACAGAGGCATCTCGCTACATCCGTAAAATCGATGGGGTAGGTGATATCAAAGTACAGCAGATTGATGGGATTCCGCAATTAGTCGTGAAATTTAATCGGGCCAAATTAGCCCAATATGGACTGAATGTTCAGGCGATAAATCAATTGATTAAAACAACTTTTGCTGGTGAAACGGCTGGAATTGTGATGGAGGGAGAAAAGCGATTTGATTTGGTTGTACGGATGGATTCCTTGCACCGACAAGACATTCAAAATCTCCGCGAATTGTATGTAGAGTTACCCAATGGAGGCCAGATTCCATTGCAAGAGGTGGCTGAGGTTGATTTCGAAAACGCACCTGTGGAAGTTTCACGCGATGATACGCACCGCAGAATTACGATTGGAATCAATGTTCGAAATCGCGACGTGGAAAGTGTTGTGGCTGATATTCAAAAAGTCATGAAAGAAAAGGTGGTATTGCCAGCGGGTTATTATGTGACCTATGGAGGAACCTTTGAAAATTTACAAGCTGCGAAATCTCGGTTGGCACTCGTTGTGCCTATTGCCTTGGTCTTAATCTTCGTACTCTTGTTTTTCACTTTTCAATCCTTTTTAGAGGCATCCATCATTTATTTGGCCATTCCTTTATCGGCAATCGGTGGGATTTGGGCATTATGGTTGAGAGGAATGCCATTCTCCGTTTCTGCGGGAATTGGTTTTATCGCCTTGTTTGGTGTCGCGGTGCTGAATGGGATCGTGCTATTATCATTCTTTAAGCAGTTGGCAAATGAAGGCCTCTCTGTCGAGGAGCGTTTGCAAAAAGGCCTAGCCTTGCGTTTCCGTCCTGTCATTATGACGGCAGCCGTTGCCTCCCTAGGTTTCTTGCCGATGGCCCTAAGTACTTCACCGGGAGCGGAGGTGCAAAGACCTTTGGCAACTGTTGTAATTGGTGGATTGATCACGGCGACTTTTTTAACTTTGGTTGTGATACCGGTGGTTTATTCGATTTTGATGGGTAGAAAAGAGCGCAAAGCAACAAGTGCTTTACTGGTTTTATTCTTTTTAGGATTAGGCCTATCAAACGCTCAAGCACAAACCCCTAAGTTAAGTTTGAATCAGTGTGTAGCAGAGGCGTTGCAAAAGAACAGTTTGATTCGCTCAGGAGGTTTGGAGGTTCAAACGGCTGATGCGCTCATTGCCACGGGTCGAGAGCTTCCCAAAGGGACGCTTGATTTTCAATATGGCAAAACGCAAACCTACTTTAGTCAGGATTACACGGTCGTGGCCAACCAAAGTATTCCATGGCCTAGTTTATTGAAAGCGCAAGTCAAAGCGTTGAGTTCACAGAAAATGATTGCTGAGAAACGTTTGGCCATCACAAAAAGCCTCGTGGCCGCGAGCGTGAAATGGTATTATTACCAACTATTAGTCCAACAAAAGCAGTCGGCGTTCTTGAAAAAACAAGATAGCTTATATGTCCAAATGCGACGAGCTGCCAGTTTGAAGTACAAGGAAGGTGAAACGGGGAAACTTGAATTTGTTGCTGCAGAAGCGCGTTTGCGTGAATTTCAGCAAAAGCAAGCTGCGTTGAGCTTGGATATGAAGGCCAATTATGCACAGCTAGCTTATTGGATTAATCATCCTACACCTTTTGAAATCCAAGGAGATGAATCAATCACGATGACGCTTCAGAAAGGGAAAGATATTGCCTCGATGCCGGCCATCCAGTTGTTTGACGAGCAAATTCAACACGGAAAATTGTTGACAGATGTAGAACGCCATAAGCTCTTGCCTGACATTCGGGTAGGGGCCGTTACGCAAAGTATAGAAAATTATACGGGTCAAAATTTTATCCAGGCGGGGATTTCCATTCCTATTTTTGCCAAAGCACAAAAGGCTCGTATCAAAGCTGCTGAAAACAATGAATTGTATTTGGCGAGTCAAAAAGAACAAGGCATATCTCAGCTTAGTGCTGAATTGTCTAGCCAGTTCGTTCAATTGGAAAAGCATTTGAATGGAATTAATTATTTCCAACAAACCGGCTTAGCACAAGCGGCATGGTTGGAATTAACCGCCTTGAAAAGTTACCAACAGGGCGAAATTGAATATGTGGAGATGTTGCAAAACACGCAGCAGGCTTGGCAAATTCGTGAACAATATTTACAAGAGGTATTGGCATATAATCAGTCAATCGTACAAATTGAAACCATTTTAGGAAATGAATAAGTTAATCGCATTATCATTGGTCATTTTGTTGGCCAGCTGTGGAAAAGAAAAAGCCACTGAAACCAGCGCAGTTAGTACTGCCATTAAATTGACCGCCGAGCAAAAACAAAATGCAGGCATTGAGTTCGGTACATTGGAAGAGAAATCTATGGCCGAAAGCGTATTCTGTACAGGTTTAGTGGATGTCCCCCCAATTTCATTGGCTTCGGTATCCTTGCCTATTGCGGGTTATGTCAAGTCTACGATTGAGGTTTTACCGGGTAAGCAGGTTTCAAAAGGGCAGGTATTAGCCACCATCACAAGCATGGATTATATTCAGATGCAACAAGAATATTTGCAGGCGCAAAGCCAAATGAGTTTGCTGACGAATGAGCGTTCGCGCCAACAAGTTTTGCAGCAAGAGGAGGTGGGGTCTAAGAAAAAATACCAACAAGCGGAGGCAGAATTGGGAAATCTTCAGGCCGTTTCGCGTGCATTAGCGATGAAATTGGAAATTTTAGGTTGTGATATGCAAGCTTTGGCACAAGGGAAAATGAGTTCGAACCTGACGCTGAAGTCACCTATCGATGGCTTTATTCAGGATCAATCCTTGGCGATAGGCAAATATATTACGCCAACGGATGTTCTGGTTAAGATTGTGGGTGTTGCGCATAAGCATGTGGAACTGAAGGTTTTTGAGCGGGATCTCGCTAAACTTAGAATTGGTCAAACCATCCAATTTGAGGGAGATGGAAACAAATCGACGGGGAAAGTATTCTTAGTGGGCAAGCAAGTGGATATGAATACACGCCTGACACCTGTTCATGGGCATTTTTCGATTGACTCGGATGAGCAAAAGTTCACCGTAGGCCAGTTTGTCAATGCCATCATTCAAGTGGGCGAACAAAAGGTTTTGAGCATTCCTCAAGCGGGCTTGGCACGCGTGGGCAAAGGAGGCTACATTTATGTTGAGAAAACAGATGGTACGATGGCGCAAATTCCAGTTGAGGTCAGAAGTGCAGATATGGAATGGGTGGGGATTCGCCCTACAAAGGAAATGCCGGAAGGAAAAGTGGTCATCCGTGGTGCATCAGCTTTGGAGGCTATTTTTGCGAAAGACTAAGGCAATAGGCCCGACCAGGTTTGAAAGGCTTTCCAACTTTCAGGTAGTTTGACTTCTTGATCAAATAAACCAAAGATTGTGGAGCCTGAGCCACTCATCGCCGCATATTGTGCGCCTAGGGCATATAATTCATTTTTGATTTCCACTAATTGTGGATAAGTAGGGAAGAGACTATTTTCAAAATCATTTGAAATGGTCTCTTTCCATGTTTCTAAGGGTTTTGTTAATTGCTTCTCCCAGTTTTTTCGCGCTTTTTTGGGCTTAATTCCGGCATATGCCTCTTGCGTTGAAATGCCAAAATTGGGGTAAACCATCACCAAAAACTTCCCTGTTAATGATAGTTCAATCGGGGAGAGAACATCTCCTTTCTCAGAACCTAACTGGGCTTGATTGAATAAGAAAAAAGCACAATCACTTCCTAGTTTTTGGGCATAGGGAATCAAATCGACGTTTGTTAAAGGCAATTTGAACATGTCACGAAGTCCCATCAAGGTGAATGCCGCGTCGGATGAACCGCCTCCTAAACCCGCTCCCATGGGGATGACTTTATGTAGATGAATATGAACCGGGGCTATATTGAAAGCCTCTATTAACAGCATAAATGCGCGGTAACATAAATTAGTTTCCAATTTTCCCGAAATAGCTAATCCAGATGTGCTGAATTCAAAGGTGCTGCTCGGTGTGATTTCTAAAATATCCGACCATGGCGCAGGATAGAAACACGTCGATAGATTGTGAAAACCATCCGTTCTTTTTTCGGTAACATATAGCCCTAAATTGATTTTGGCGTTTGGAAATAAGATCATAATTAGTCTTCTAAAGTGTTACTGATGCCGATGACTTTTAATAGCAGGTTGATGAAGAAAAGGAGAAAGGCCAATTGGAAAAATAAAGGTGCGGCTGATTGATGTTCAACATCTTTGATCAACAATTTCCGCGATTTTTCCATGATATCAATTTCTTTGAAAACGGCTTGCAAGGTTTGTTTGTCAGTTGCCCGGTAAAACTTTCCATTGGAATGTTGGGCGATTAACCGCAAGGTGCTCTCATCCACCGGGTCTAGGCTTGCTTTTAAACTTCCTACGGCAATCGTGTAAACTTTTATTTTAAAGGTTTTCGCTAATTCGGCAGAGGTGAGTGGATCTAAATTTCCGGCCGTATTATTCCCGTCGCTGATTAGAATAATGATTTTTTTAGGATTTGCTTCCTCTCGAATTTGATTGATGCACATTCCGAGCGCATCGCCCAATGCGGTTCCTTCTTCGGTGATATCTTGATTCGACAAGCCTCGCAATGCATAGGAAAGGAAGCTGCTATCGGATGTTATGGGACTTGCTAGGTAAGGAGCACCAGCAAAGGCAACGAGGGCAATTTGATCATAAGTGCGTCCTAAGATAAATGCTTGAGCCGTTTGTTTCGCGATGGCTAGGCGGGAGGGTTGAACATCTTTGGTCAACATTGACGAAGAAATATCAAGTCCCAAAGCGATGTCCACCCCTTCTTGCTGTATGCGCGTATGGTAGATGGATTTATAGGGATCTGCGAGTGCGATGATCAGTGAAATCATGCATAAACTCAAGACGGCGTCTGGCAAAAATGTCAGGATACGGGTTAGTTTATGTTGTTTAAAAGGGGCTTTGAATGAAAGGACAATGCGTGCCTGATTTTTTCTTTTGACTAATAATCGGATAAGGATGATAATCAAAGGCAATGGTAATAGGTATAGGTAGAGTGAATTTTCCCAGGAATAGGAAAAAATCGATTTTAACTGGTGCCAAGAATAGAAGAGGTTGAATTTCATGATCGCTTGACTTCTTGGTTAATTTTCGCTCTTTCTTGTAAATAAACGGTTTCGGCTATCTCCAGTAATACCTTGATTGCTTCCAAGGTTCGGGCAGAAAAATTACCCCCATAAATCGCGGAATCCACTTCTTGTAGGGTTTTCTCCAAGCGTTTGTCGGGTAAATTGTCGACCATTTCGGTGGTTGTGAAAGTCGCGAATGGGATATCCGTCATTTGCTCCAAGTAATTTTTCCAAAGTGCTGCCGCGTTCTCTAAATTCTGTAAACCTTTAGTTGAATTTGAAATATTACGCATGAGGCGCTGATAAGCACGTCGAAACTCTAAATTCTTTCTCCAAAGCAGGTAAAGTTTAAAGCCTTGCCGAATCCGATTGCCCAATAACCAATAAATAAGCCCCAAAGCAATTAAAATACTGAACGCACCCAAGGTTAAATTCCGTAAATCTGGCTTCGGTTTTAGGGGACTAATGGGAATGGTTTGAATAAGCGAATCTATATTTACCTGCTT
>CALLKB010000132.1 GCA_938008575.1 uncultured Cytophagaceae bacterium
TACGTTTGGCAGATGAGATTGTGGATACCTTTTACGGGCAAGATCAGGCTTCGCTTTTAACGCGCTTCCGAGAAGATACCTATCAAGCGATTGAGGAGAAGATTAGTCTAAATCCCATACTGCACTCGTTTCAGTGGGCAGTGAATACCTATCACATGGAACGCGACTTGATCGATGCCTTTTTGTATTCGATGGAGATGGATTTATCGGATCGGGAATATGATGCAGCGTTGTATAAACAATACATTTATGGCTCGGCGGAAGTCGTAGGATTAATGTGCTTGAGGGTTTTTTGTGCGGGTGATTTAGCTGAGTATGAAAGATTGAAATCCGATGCATGTGCCTTAGGTTCTGCTTTCCAAAAAATTAACTTTCTACGCGATATAAAGTCGGATTTTGAAGACAGAGGTCGGGTATATTTTCCTGGTATTGATTATGAACAATTCACGGATTTACAGAAAAAGGAAATTGAAGCCGACATTCAAGCGGATTTTGATGCGGGATTACGTGGGATAGAGAATTTGCCTACAAAGGCAAAGAAGGGGGTTTTGTTGGCCTATGAATATTACATTCGATTGTTTGAAAAAATTAAGCAAGTTCCGGTAGCGCGATTAAAATCCGAACGGATTCGCGTACCCGATTGGGAGAAACTATTGATTTATTTACGCGTATAATGGACTTTTGGATATTATTGGGATTATTGGGCGTGATGGCCTTTTTGTATGCCTCTGTGGGACACGGGGGGGCATCCGGATATTTGGCAGTTCTAGCCATTTTTGCAGTGGCTCCTGCTGTGATGAAGCAAACAGCGTTGATTTTGAATTTAGGCGTTTCCTTGCTCGCCTTTTATCAGTTTTATAAAAAAGGATATTTTCGATTTGAATTATTTTGGCCGTTTGCGCTGACGTCCATTCCGATGTCCTACTTAGGGGCTCAGTTTGTGCTAAGCGATGCGAATTATAAACGAATTTTAGGTGCTTGTCTGTTGATTGCGATTATTCGAATGATGGCCAATTTTAAGGATGTAACAAATCGTTCTTTGTCGATTCCCATCGCGTTGGCATTCGGCGCGGGGATTGGATTGTTGTCCGGGATGATTGGCATTGGGGGTGGAATTATTTTAAGTCCCGTGTTATTGTTGATGCGATGGTCGAGCTTAAAGGAAGCGGCTGCTGTGTCAGCCTTGTTTATTTTTGTTAATTCAGTCGCAGGATTAGCGGGAATTAAGCATTGGATTGCTTTGGATGATTCCTTGATCTATTGGATTGCAAGTGCTTTGTTTGGCGGTATGCTAGGTGCTCGCTGGGGTGCTCAGATCGCCTCAAATCAGTCAGTTCGTTGGATACTAGCTTTGGTTTTGTTGATAGCTTCTGTGAAATTAATCGTCATATAAATGAGTCAAAATAATCAAGATACGGGATTCGGGGATAAGGCTTCCCAAATGGGTGGCCGAATGGTCAATAGAGATGGGACTTTTAATATTCAGCGCTTAGGTATCCCATTTTTTGCGCGCGTGAGTAGCTATCATAGTATGCTGACTATGCCTAGGTGGCGTTTTATTTTGGTTGTTTTTAACGCCTATTTCGTAATGAATTGCTTTTTTACCCTCTTGTACTGGCTTGCCGGTCCATCGGGTTTGGAAGGGGTGGATAGTGAACATAGTTTTTCGCGGATAAAGGAATTATTCTTTTTTAGTACGCAGACTTTTACGACGGTTGGATATGGTCGTGTGAATCCCGTGGGGGAATTGACCAACTGGATTGCCGCGATTGAATCGTTGATTGGCTTTTTGTCTTTCGCCATTGCAGCCGGTTTACTTTATGGTCGCTTTTCTCGACCACGTTCCTTTGTGCGATTTTCGGAGAAAATGTTGTTGACTAATTACGAGGGTGGGAAGGCTTTGATGTTTCGACTAGTGGGCTTTAAGGATGATCATATTTTGACCAATGTTGAAATCAAGGTAAGTGCACGTTTGTTTAGTCCTGAGGGAAATTACCGGTTTTACAATTTGGAATTGGAGCGTTCGCATGTTGATAGCTTGGTCTTAAACTGGACGATTGTCCATCCGATCAATGAAAAAAGTCCTTTCTGGGGCTTATCTCAGGAAGATATTCAAGCTTTGCAACCCGAGGTTAGTGCATTGCTAATCGGTTTCGATGAGGTGTATTCGTCAACGGTCATGGCACGGAATTCCTATGCTTTATCAGACCTTATTTTTGGTTACCGATTTGCCCCGATGTACTTTAGAGGAAAATCGAATACAAAATTAGATTTAAGTTTATTGGATTTTGTGGAAGCGGAATAAGAAGCAAAAAGCCCGATTAGATCGCTAATCGGGCTTTTTTTTATCAGGTTACTGATAAGGATTATCAGTTTTTCTTATTCGATTTTCGAGGAATTTAGACAATTTTGCCTAACGCTGACGGGGTTTTTAACCCCGTCAGCGTTTACCCCCTCGCTAGTTCTTTGAACCAGTAACAGCTCCTGATTTTTTTGCGTTTTGAGCCTCCTGCATAGGATTTTGGCCTCCGCCGTAGCTGCGCGGCTGTGCTTTGAAAAGCTGAACACGTGTTGGTTGTGCCGGTTCACGTGGATACGAGTTGTCATCCGTATCGATGTCGGCAATTTCATAGAATGGATCAAGTGTCCACTTTACCACCTTCTTCGAAGTAGGTATGATTTTCTTCGCCTGCACATCATTCAATCGCCAAACTTCCGCTGGGAAACGCAACACCTCATCTGTCCCATCATCATAGCTCAATTTCACAATCACGGGCATCGGTAACCCCCCTTTATTCTTGAAATTAACCACGTAGAAGTTTTTCCCTTCCGCGACTAATTTGCGTTCGTCTTCCGACAAGCCGCTTAAATATTCTTGGTATTTTTTCTTCTCCGCATCTGTTGTTGCAAAACGATCGTAAGTGTTGTAGAAATCCGTTAAATCGGGGTTTTCCTCCACAACAGTTGATTTGATGTCAGTCTTGTTGCGAATATTAGACATTGTTTGACGCTTAGCATCAGCCGTTGCGCGCTCTGTCGCCTTTTTAGCAACTGGATCCATGGTGTCTACACCAAACCATTCAACCGTTTCAATCGATTGATTCACCGGCTCTGTGCCATAGAACCATCCACGCCAGAACCAATCTAAATCCACACCCGATGCATCTTCCAAAGTCCGGAAGAAGTCGGCCGGATACGGTTGTTTAAATGCCCAACGACGCGCATATTCTTTAAACGCATAATCAAATAATTCACGTCCCATCACCGTTTCGCGCAAGATATTCAACGCCGTTGCCGGTTTTGCGTAGGCATTATTCCCGAAGTCCATGATGTTCTCCGAGTTGGCCATAATGGGTACTTGATTCTTCGAATCCAAACGCATGTAAGGCACTATGTTTTGTGGTTCTCCACGGCGTGCTGGGAAATTACGATCCCATTCTTGCTCTGCTAAATATTGGCAAAAAGTATTCAAACCTTCATCCATCCAAGACCATTGACGCTCATCCGAGTTGATGATCATCGGGAAGAAGTTATGTCCTACTTCATGAATAATAACACCGATCATGCCGTTTTTCACGTTTTCCGTGTAGGTCCCATCCGCTTCTGGCCGACCGCCATTAAAGGAGATCATCGGATATTCCATCCCGCCACCTAAGGTCGCGTGGCATGAAATCGCTACCGGATATGGATAGGCAACTGTTCTTTTCGAATATGAACGCAAAGTATGCGCTACCACCATGGTTGAATATTTTCCCCAAAGTGGATTTCCCTCTTTCGAGTAATAGGACATCGCCCACACTTTCTTTCCTTCTACTTCTACTTGCAGTGCATCCCAAATGAATTTACGCGAAGCTGTGAATGCAAAATCCCGCACATTGTCGGCCTTAAAAATCCAAGTCTTTTTGCCCGTTGGCTTTCCTTTTTCTGCCGCCTCAGCTTCTGCTTGCGTCACAATCTCCACAGGGCGCGTGGCTGTTTTGGCCTTTTCCCAACGCTTTAATTGCGTTGCCGACATCACCTGATTCGGGTTTAATAATTCACCCCCAGCGCCTACGACGATATCGTTTGGTGCCGTAATGGCTACTTTATAATTACCAAAGTTCAAGGTGAATTCTCCTTGACCCATGAATTGCTTGTGCTGCCAGCCATACACATCATTGTAAACTGCCATGCGTGGGAACCAATGCGCGATGAAATAATTTGCATTGCCATCTTTGGCAAAAAACTCATAGCCTGAACGACCATAATATTCCGTAATCAAATAATTCCAATCGATGTTGAAGCTTACTGATCCGCCTGCTTTTACCGGTGTAGGCAAATCGATACGCATCATCGTTTGATTGATCGTGTGTCGCAAAGGATTTCCTTTGATGTCCTTTACAGCTGTGATTTTATAGCCATATTCCTTCGGATCTGTCAATTCTTTGAAAGTAGCTGCGCTGATTCCATTCTTGATCTCACCCGTTGCCGCTGTTTTGCGGGCTGCGTTCTTCTCGAATAAGTTTTGGTCTAATTGAATCCACAAATAGGGCAACTCATCTGGAGAATTATTGAAATACGTAATCGTCTCCGTACCCGTGATTTTTTTATTGATGTCATCTAATTCTACCTTGATATCGTAATCAGCACGTTGCTGCCAATAATCTTTTCCGGGTGAACCACTCGCAGTACGATACGAATTGGGTGTAGGTAAAGTCGATTCCAATTGTTCGAAACGACCGTTGGCATTGAATGCCGTTTGAGCGAATGTTGGTAATGCGATGATTATCAACAAACTAAGTTTGATAAGTTTATACATAAATGAAGTAATGTTTTCCAAAAATAGAAAAAACAATTTAGAATCGTATCATTAGTATATACTTAGCTGTGCTATACTATGCTAAAAAAATATTTCAAAGCGTTTGGAATCATGCGGAGAATTCGTAGTTTTGAGCCTTATCAAGCAAATTACAATACTTTTTAGCGAATCACATGAGCGTATTAATTGGACAAAAAGAATATTTCAAAGGCATCGATCAAATCAAATTTGAAGGCCCAGAATCGGATAACCCATTAGCATTTCGGTACTATGACGAGAACCGAATCATTGCTGGAAAATCCATGAAAGAACATTTACGTTTTGCCATTGCTTATTGGCATTCTTTTTGTGGAGATGGCGCAGATCCTTTTGGTCCAGGTACGCATCATTATCCTTGGGATGTCGCTTCGGATGCACGCCAACGTGCCGCTGATAAAGCAGATGCTGCATTCGAATTCATCACGAAAATTGGTGCACCATTTTATTGTTTCCACGATGTGGATGCGATTGAAGGGCATAATGATCCAAAAGAATTTACAGATCGTGTGAAATTCATTTCAGATATTTTTGAGAAAAAACAAGCAGAAAGTGGCGTGAAATTATTGTGGGGAACGGCTAATTTGTTCTCCAATGAGCGTTACATGAACGGTGCGTCTACAAATCCGAACTTTGAAGTTGTCGCACATGCAGGCGCTCAATTAAAAGGAGCCATTGATGCAACAATCAAATTAGGCGGTGATGGTTATGTGTTCTGGGGAGGTCGTGAAGGTTATATGTCTTTGTTAAATACGGACATGAAGCGTGAGCGGGAACATTTTGCACGCATGTTACATACTTGCGTCGAATATGCACGTCGCAATGGTTTCAAAGGAAAATTCTTCATTGAGCCTAAGCCTTGTGAGCCTACCAAACATCAATATGATTACGATGCTGCAACCGTTATCGGTTTCTTGCGCGAATTTGATTTGTTATCTGAATTTGGATTAAACCTAGAAGTGAACCACGCGACTTTGGCGGGTCATACATTTGCTCATGAATGCCAAGTGGCTTCGGATGCGGGGATGTTAGCTTCGATTGACGCAAATAAAGGAGATTATCAAAACGGATGGGATACGGATCAGTTCCCAACGGATATTTACGAGTGGGCAGAAGCAATGTCAATCATCTTGAAGCAAGGCGGATTAGCCGGTGGCGGTATCAATTTTGATGCGAAACGTCGTCGTAATTCAACGGATGCTGCCGATTTATTCTATGCGCACATTGGTGGAATGGATACAATTGCTCGTTCTTTGATCATCGCGGATAAATTAGCGAAACATGGTGAAATGGATCGTTTGAAAGCGGCTCGTTATGCAAGCTTCAACTCGGGTAAAGGCGCTGATTTTGAGGCTGGGAAGCTTAAATTAGAAGATTTATATCAAATTGCTGTTGAGATTGGCGAGCCTGCCATGATCTCTGGTAAACAAGAATATTTAGAGAATTTGTTAGGTCGTTTTGTCTAAAAAAACGACATTCGGGTTATGAGAAAATTCGCATACCTAATTATATGTTTATTGATTTTAACAAAAGCAGCGGGAGCATCTGATCCTGCTGCTTTTTCTACTTCTAAGCCCTGGGCTTACTGGTGGTGGCCAGGTAGCGCAGTAAGCGAGAAAGGAATTACACATAATTTAGAGTCTTTCGCCAAAGCGGGTTTTGGTGGTCTTCACATCATTCCTATTTATGGCGCCAAAGGCTATGAGTCGGCATTTTTATCTTTCTTAGGCCCAGCCTGGAAACAGAAATTTGCTTTCGTACTTAAAGAAGCAAAGCGCTTACACCTAGGGATCGACATGACTTTAGGAACTGGTTGGCCGCTTGGTGGACCTACGATCAATGCCTCCGATGCCGCGAAACGCTACCAAATTGAATCCATTCAAATTGCTGCAAATCAAAGCTATAAATTATCTGCTGCCGACGTACAAGCGGCTTCCGTGTTCGTGGATGGGAATTTTGAGCAAGAATTAATCAGTGCACATGTGAGCCAATTCACCGCTGGACCTAAGGGTGCAACGATTTATGTGTTGGTGCAGAAGGGGACGGGCCAACAAGTTAAACGGGCTGCACCTGGGGGAGAGGGATTGGTCATGGACCATTTTTCCAAAAGTGCTTTTGAACATTATCGGTCAGAATTTTTGCCTTTGCTCAAACAAGCGCATGCTCCTTTGCGTGCTTTGTATAATGATTCGTATGAAGTTTACGGGGCAAATTATACCCCAAAATTGTTTGAGGCATTTGAGCAATTGAATCACTACGATTTACGGAAACACTTGGATGTCTTGGCTAAATCCAAGGCAGAATCAGAGGATGAAAATACCATTTGGGCGGATTACCATCGGACTTTATCTTCTTTGTTGTTGACCGAATTTACCCAACCTTTCGCAGGTTGGATCAAACAAATGGGCTTTGTGAGTCGGGATCAGGCACATGGCTCGCCTGGAAATTTATTGGATTTATATGCGGCTGTGGATATTCCTGAAACGGAATTCTTTGGCAGTAAATCGTTTGATATACCGGGTTATCAAGTGGATCCGGATTATGACACTATTCGGTTTGGAATTCCCGATGTTCGAAATTTAAAATTAGCCTCTTCTGCGGCGAATTTGACCGGCAAGAAATTGGTATCATCCGAGACAACTACTTGGCTTGGGAATCACTTTAAAGTTTCACTAGCTCAGGTAAAACCCGTGGTGGATCAAGTATTCATCGGCGGTGTGAATCACTTATTTTACCATGGAGCAACCTATTCGCCACCAGAAGTCGCTTGGCCGGGTTGGTTGTTTTATGCGAGTACTAATTTTAATCCGCAGAGTCATTTTTGGGAGGCTTTGCCTTCGTTGAATCACTACATTGAAACGTGTCAAAAAATGTTGCAAGCGCATCAGACGGATTCGGATGTGCTGATGTATTTTCCGATGGAGGATATTTGGCATGAACGAAATGGCACAGGGAAAATGCATGCCTTGGATTTGCATGCAAACAGCCGTGATTGGATGAAGAATACGTCGTTTGGTCGCTGGTCGGAGCACATGCAAGAAAAAGGCTATCAGGTAGATTATATTTCAGACCAATTAATGGCTGGGTTGCAGTTGACACCCAAGCGTACTTGGAAAACGAAATCCGGTTTAGAATACAAGGTTTTGTTAATTCCTGCCGCGCATTTTGTTTCTCTTGAAACAATGGAATTATGGGCCAAATGGGTGAAGCAAGGCTTGCCAGTTTATTTTCTGGAACACCTTCCTTTGCAGGTTAATTCGTTTGGTTTGACTGCGGATGAGAAAGCTCGTTGGGCTGCAGCTAAGGAAACATTATTGATGCATTGGGTTTCGGATCCAATCAATATTCTCGAGCGTTACAAGGTTACTAGAGAAGGTATTGCCGATTATGGTATTTCCTTTATTCGAAAGAAAACGGGAACGGGCGCGCAGTATTTTGTCGCCAACCTTTCGAATAAGTTTTCCGATGGAATGGTGCAATTTGCCAAAATTTCTGGCGGTGTTGAATTAGAGGATCCGATGACAGGCGAAATTAAGAAAGCCAACTTGCGAAAGGATAAGCAATTCTATCTACAATTAGCACCCGGTCAGAGTTTATTGGTACGCTCGATTCCTGCTGTTAAGAAATCCATGCCTTCCGAAGCAGTGGCTAAGGTTTTTACGCCTTTGGTTCCTGTGGCTAAAATCCAATTGAATTTTCCCCAACAGGTTTTGCCGGCGCAATCCATGGAATCCTTACAATTTTGGACTCAAGATTCCTCCACGCATGATTATTGGGGCAAAGGCACTTATGCCTTTGATTTTGATTTGTCGGCAGAGCAAATACCACAAGCGAAGGTCTTACATTTTGATAAAATCCGGGATTGGGTTCGTGTAAAAATTAATGGAAAAGAGCTAGGGCTTGTTTGGTCATTACCTTATCAAATCAGAATTCCTGAAGGTCTATTACAAGTAAAAAATCACATCGAATTAGAAGTGATGAATGTCTCGGCAAACCGTGTTCGGAAGCTGGATCGGGAGAAATTCAATTGGAAGAATTTCTATGAGATCAATTTTGTGGATATTCAATACAGACCTTTTGATGCATCAACTTGGGTTGTTACGCCGAGTGGGATTGAGGGAGAATTATATTTTAGTAATTAATGGGTTTTGTATCTGCTATCAAAGAGGCATTTTATGCCTTAGAAAATCCCGAAAATGCGCATTGGATGCGCTGGTACATGCGGGATCAATATCCATTTATCGGGATTAAAAAGCCTGAGCGCGCGCTTGTATTCAAGGATATTTATAAACAATGTGGGCATTCGGAAGATTGGTTCGAAGTTTGTTCGGAGTTGTTCGCTTTGCCGGAGCGCGAATTTCAATATGCCGCCATGGAATATTTGTTGAAGGCGAAGAAATCTTGGGATGCGCGTGTTCCGGAGTTAATCGATCGCTGGGTGGATGCGAAAACGTGGTGGGATGTTGTGGATGTATTAGCACCCAAAGTCTTAAGTGAATACTTCATTAAGTTTCCAGATCAACGAGATATTTGGCTGGCTCGTTGGATGCAATCGCCCATTTTCTGGCATCAACGACTTTGTATCCTATTCCAATTGAATTATAAAAGCAAAACAGATTTGGAGCTGTTGAGTCAAGTGATTCTGTCTTTAAATACGTCCAAAGAATTTTTTATTCAAAAAGCGATTGGCTGGGCCTTGCGACAATATGCCCGTACGGATGCGGATTGGGTAAGGGAATTTGTAGCAGAAAATGCTTTGATGCCTTTGTCGAAAAGGGAGGCTTTGAAACACATCTCCTAACTACCTTTGGCAAACCTTGGAGGATTGCCAAAGGTAAGGAGTTCTGGGCTCATTCGAGGAGCTAAAACTGATAATCTATTTCCGCTTTTTTAACACAGCCAATTCATGTGCCGTGTCGTAATATCCCCGCAAATTTGACCAGTCAAATGTATCCGCAATGCTCTCCACGCGGTTACGTTGTGTGATACGATCCCGTTGGGTTTGCTGCGTGAACTTGAAAAGCATATTGGCTAATTGCTCTGCAGATTCTTTGTAGTTCTGTGTTTTACGATTCACGACACTCACGCCCCATTGCTCATAGTCGCGCATAATTTGCATCATGTAATCACCAAAACCCGAAAGATCGGAAGTAACCGTAGGTACCCCGCGCGCCATACATTCCAATGGCGTATACCCCCAAGGTTCATAGTACGAAGGGAAGACACCTAAATGACAACCACGAACGAATTGGCCATAATCTAAGCCGAATAATGGATTCGTCGAAACAATAAAATCGGGGTGATAAACTATCTTGACTTTATCATCAGGGTTATTGAGTAATTGCGTACGATGCAAATTGCGAATGATGTCATCCTCTTGTTTTAACAAGTGCGTAACGACTTTCGGTCGGGCATTTGTTTTCCAGGTTTGTACCGTCCGACGAAGCCTTAGACGCCAATATTCATCCACGAATTGATTTAAATCTGGCAATTGTAAATCGTTCGATGAAGCAGCAGCTTCGAATAATTTATCGCCAACTTCCTTTTGAATCGCTTGACAATTCTCGCGAATCTCATCCAAGACTGCACGGGAGTGCAAGACTTCCGGGTCTATGGAATGGTAAGGTTGCTTCGTAATGAAGAACATGATGACCGTTTTTTTCGATCCTGCTTCCTTCATCTTTCTGTTCAGTATTTCCAAGGCATCGAGCGTGATGTCATAACCTTTGTTGGAGTATTCAAATCGGCCCGATGTAAATAAGTAAAGCGTTTGGTCTAAATCAAACGCTTGATTTTGGAAGAAATGCCCCATAACAAAATCTGAAATTCGCTTTTTGTAGAGCGAGTGTAGATTTTGATGCTCGTGCATCGCTGCAAATCGTTGGATATTTAAGCCATTCGGAAGAATTAATTCCGGAATCCGACCTAAAAATGCAACACATTCTTTCGCTGTAATGTCAGACACAGTTGTTAAAACATCGGCTTTTTGTGCCGCAGCCCGCTCAAAAGAAGCTTGCGCCTCAATGCCATAATGCACGGCTTCTTTATGCCAATCAAATTTGTCTAAAACATCGTAGAAATTAGGCACATTCCCTGCGAGGTAGCGGCCCAACATAGTTGCATGCGTGGTAAATACCGTTGAGATTTTAACCTTGTCCTTCTTCAAATCCGGCAGGCAGGTCGAGGCCATCCACTCATGGAAATGCACAACGATGTCTTTTTTGGATTTGTTTTCTGCGGCAAATTGGGTCAGGAAAATGCGAATGAGTTCACCGAGCGCGATGGTTTGGTTCACTAATTCCTCTACACCCAAGGTCGAAATTTTGTGGTTCTCCCAGATTTTCCCCTTGATGACATCCACTTGCTCATACATCGAGGCAATATCGAAAAGGACAATTTTGGGTTTACCTGTAATTAACCAGTTTCCATAGTGTACCTGCAAACCCAGGGCCCGCATGGATAAAATTGCACGCCCGATGGGTGTTTCATCGGTTACTGGCAGGGCCTCAAATTCAGCCGCAGCCGTTTGTGGGAAATAAGGACCTAATAACAAATAATCATCCCCCCATTTCTCGACCATGGAAGGGACCTTGGTCCGAATCACGGTATAAATTCCACCCACTTGGTTGCAAGTTTCCCAAGCAACTTCAACTAAAAACTTCTTCTTTTCGGCAACTTTCTTCTCCATAAGCTAGATGTATGAGGCACTTTCAATGACTTGGGTCATGCCGTTTTTAGTAATCGTATAATTAAATCCTTTTTGGATAGCATAGGCGCCTACATCCCCTTTTTTGTTGATCGCCAAATATCCCACTTGGAATTCTTGGTATTTATAGCGCTTCACAATCCGCATAATCGCTGCTTCACAAGCCTGTTGGGGTGTCATGCCCTGGCGCATGAATTCGACGATTAAAAAGGACCCTAAGGTTTTCATGACAAATTCGCCTAAACCTGTCGCGCAGGCACCACCCACTTCATCGTCGCAAAACACAGCGCCACCAATGATGGGCGAATCACCCACCCGACCGTGCATTTTAAATGCCATCCCGCTTGTTGAGCAGGCTCCAGCGATTTCCCCTGCTTTTCCTAAGGCTAGCAGGCCAATTGTATCATGGCGTTCAATATTCACTTTGGGCTCATATTTGGCCACTTTTTTCCATTCCTCCCAGGCTTTGCGGGATTTTTCGGTTAATAAATCTTGTTTTTTGAAACCTTGTGAAAGTGCAAATTGCAAGGCTCCTTCGCCGGAAAGCATGACGTGAGGCGTTTTTTCCATAACAGCCCGCGCCACCGAAATGGGGTGCATGATGCCTTCCAAAAAGGTCACCGAACCCGCATTGCCCAAATGATCCATGATGCAAGCATCCAAGGTTACATGGCCGTCTCGATCGGGGTAACCCCCATAGCCCACGGTCGTTTCATTAGGGTCAGCTTCAGGGACCCAAGCCCCAGCTTCTACGCCGTCAAGTGCTTTGCCTGTTTGTAATATTTTGTCATATCCTGCTTTCGTCCCTGCTTCATTTTTCCAAGTTGCGATGATGACAGGTTCGGGATTTTTGATGTCTACTTTGCTAACAACACCGAGTAAACCTGCCGTTTGTAAAAATGATCTTCTTCTCATGGATGTTGATTTAACGAATTTTATTTAAAGATAATTTATTTGTTGATTGTATAACTATTGCGTAAAATTGTCTTTCTAAAATAGAAAAAATTCTTCGAAAAATTATTATTCTCCTATTTATATCCGCAAATGAAATTCATTAAATCTATTATTCCTCTGATTTTAGCTATTTTGGTTACGATTGGATGGGACAATTCATGGGGGACAATTCCACCATTTGGTAAACTTTTAAGCCCTTATCATGGATTTTGGATTAATGCTGAAATGGCTGGATCTGAGGAAATGAGTGAAGAAGAATTGAATATTCCTGGCTTATTGAAGCCCGTGAAGATTGTATATGACGAGATGGCAATCCCACATATTTTTGCCGAAAATGACCACGATTTATTTTTAGCGCAAGGATATGTAACTGCCAAAGATCGTTTGTGGCAAATGGAGTTTCAAACGCATTTTGCCGGTGGTCGAATTTCTGAAATTGTGGGCGAAAAAGGTTTGGCTTCGGATCAATTCCAACGTCGCATGGGCTCCGTTTATGGTGCCGAACAATCCTTTGAAGGAATGAAACAAGACCCGCAAGCTAAGGTAGCATTGGAGGCTTATTCGGATGGGATTAATGCTTACATCGCTTCACTTTCTGAGCGTGAGTTGCCTTTGGAATATAAACTTTTGAATTATAAACCAGAGCCTTGGACACCGATCAAAAGTGCTTTGTTTTTGAAAAATATGTCTTTCGTATTAGCCTCTGGCACGGATGATTTGAAAATGACTAATATCCTCCGACAATACGGTCGGGAAGTGGCAGAAGATTTATTTCCGAATTATCCATTTGAAGAGAGTCCGATTATTCCTTCTGGAACGCCGGTAGATTTTAAACCTGTACCCATTCCAGCGGCTCCTAAAGATTTTATCGGCTTAGGAAGTGCGATGCAAACACCTGAAAAGGATCCGAATATCGGCTCAAATAACTGGGCAGTTTCTGGAAATAAGACGGTTTCGGGGATGCCTATTTTGGCAAATGACCCCCATTTAACCTTGTCTTTGCCTTCTATTTGGTACCAAGTGCAATTGGTTGCGCCGGGTGTCAATGTGTATGGGTCTACGATGCCGGGTACGCCCAACGTGATTACGGGTTTCAATAAAAATATTGCTTGGGGCGTGACGAACGTTGGTTCCGATGTATTGGATTGGTATCAAGTGAAATTTAAGGACGCATCTAAATTGGAATATTGGCATGATGGTCAGTGGAAAAAAACCAAATTGCGGATTGAAACCTTTAAAATTAAAGGCAAAAAAGATTTTGTCGACACCGTGTTTTTTACTCACCATGGTCCCGTCGTTTATTTAAGTCATGAAAAGGCGTTTAAACCCAACATCCCCGTGGGACACGCTTTACGCTGGATTGCTCATGAGAAATCACAAGAGCTAACCACTTTCTATCGTTTGAACCGTGCTAAAAATTACACGGATTACGCGGAGGCATTGCGCTATTTTTCAGCTCCTGCTCAAAACTTTGTTTTTGCGAGTAACGAAGGTGACATTGCGCTTTGGGTGAATGGAAAGTTTCCGTTGAAGTCGAAATTGCAAGGAAAGTATTTGATGGATGGGACGGATGCGGCGGCCGACTGGAAAGGATTTATTCCACAGGCGCATAATCCACATGTCAAAAATCCAGCTCGAGGATTCGTTAGTTCTGCGAATCAATTCTCAACAGATCCGAGTTATCCGTATTATTTAGGTTGGCAATATGCGCCATCCGAGCGTGGCCGAAGAATCAATGAACGCTTGGCGGCAATGCAAAAAGTGACCATTGACTCCTTGCGCGGATTGCAAAATGATAACTTCAATATTCGGGCAAGAAAATTATTGCCTTTGTTGATGCGTTCTGTGAAATCAAATAATCAGGCTTTAGGGGTATTAAAAGGTTGGAATTTGCTGAATGCACCGGAGTCGATTGGCGCAACAATTTTTGAAACATGGGTGCTCAATTTACAAGCGGCATTATGGGATGATGAATTTTCTGCCGACGAAAAGGTTCCGATGAATCGGCCGGCGATAGATCGTACGATTCATTTAATTGAACATGAGGCCAATGCACGCTGGTGGGATAATGTCAAAACTAAAGGTCAGAAGGAGACGATGGATCAGATTATTTCTG
>CALLKB010000133.1 GCA_938008575.1 uncultured Cytophagaceae bacterium
TCTAATACAGAAAGAAGAATACAAAAATAGGAACAATGATGAGTGTCGTCACCCCATGAATCACCGTACCAAATGTCGTTGTGATAATATCTCCGGAATTTTTTAGCACATTGATAGTTTGATTACTCATCTCTACCATTTGTTTTTTCCGAGAGATATTTAGGTTGTGTGAGAGGAAACTTTGTAAGCCTGCCACCCACTTTTCAGCCTTGCGGATAAACATGGGCCAATCGCTCGCAAATTCGGCAATTTGACCTACCAAAAGTAAAAGAAGAAGTCCAATAAAGGCGAACATGATTAAAAGACAAAGCGAAATGGCTAGTGCGCGCGCAATGCCTTTTGATTCCAACCAAGTACATACGGGCAATACAAGCATTGCCAAAATCATGGAAAACGATAGAAGAATGAGGAGATCTTGCAGTAAATACAAGCCTAAAACGACAAGCGATATGCTGATTAACACAGCGGCTAAACGAACGGGATATGCAGTATCTTTAGGCATGTTTTAAATTAAATGTATTTCAAATTACGTAAAATTTAACAATTTAGTAACTTAGACCTATCTATCTTTGCGGCATCATTAAACATCCAACGCGCTAAAACCATGAGTAAAACGCTAAATCAAGCGAAAATTTTATTGGTCGACGACGATCCGGATATTCTTGAGCTATTGGAATACAATTTAGCAAAAGAAAACTACCAATTAGCAAAGGCCTATGATGGCAAGGAGGCATTGGAGATCGCCCAGGTTTTCAAACCTGCTTTAATCATCATGGATGTCATGATGCCTGTCATGGATGGTATCGAGACCGCGCGCAAAATGAAATTGATGCCCGAGCTGAAAAACACCTTGATTTTGTTTTTAACAGCCCGTGGCGAAGAGTTCACAGAAGTTGCAGCATTTGATGCAGGGGCGCATGATTACATCATCAAGCCGATTAAACCGCGTGCCTTAGTTAGTCGTATCAATGCCTTGTTAAAGCGTGAAACCACCGAGGAAACACAAGATATCATTGAAATAGGCGGCTTAGTAATTAACCGCACCCAATATGCTGCGACATTTGAAGGACGTGCATTGATACTTCCCAAAAAAGAATTTGAACTACTCTCTTATCTTGCTAAAAACCCGAACAAAGTTTTCAATCGGGATGAATTATTAGAAAAAGTCTGGGGTGCTGACGTATATGTCGTTGAACGTACCGTAGACGTACACATCCGTAAATTGCGCGAAAAAATCCCGGAACATTATATCAAAACCTTGAAGGGAGTCGGGTATTTATTCTCGATTGAGAAGGCCTAAATTTCGTCTATTTTCGGTAAATTGCGGCTTCATGACAAGTCGGCTTATCCTTTTATGTTTATTGGCAAGTTTTACCTTGCACGGTCAATATCCCAAACGCGAACTACGCGGCGTATGGATTGCCACCGTTCAAAACATCGATTGGCCTAGTCCCCGGAATTATAATGCAATCAAGCAACAAGAAGAATTTCTTGATATGCTGAATTCGCACCAACAAACAGGCATCAACGCCCTTTTTGTCCAAGTTCGTACCGCTGCTGACGCACTCTATTCGAAAAGCGAGGAACCTTGGTCGGCCTATTTATCCGGCCTGCAAGGGCAAGCACCCAAGCCGAATTACGACCCTTTGGCCTTCATGATTCAGGAATCCCATGCGCGAGGGATCGAATTTCATGCGTGGTTGAATATGAACCGGGCGAGTATGTCTACCAAGAATTTACTGGCCGCTAATCACATCGTTCGAAAGCATCCTGAGTGGATGGTGATTTACAATAACCAACATTTATTCAATTTCGGAATTCCGGCAGTACGCCATTACATTACGCAAGTGGTCAAAAACATTGTACAAGAATACGATGTGGATGGCATACATTTCGATGATTATTTCTACCCTTATCCAATCAAAGGAGCTCATTTCAATGATGATGAGGCTTATACACAATACAAATTGCCGAATGAAAGTTTGGCCGATTGGCGCCGTAGGAATATTAATTTATTGATTGAAGAGATTTCAACAACAATCAAATCCGTGAATCCTCGAGTAAAATTTGGCATTAGCCCATTTGGCATTTGGCGACATAAAAGTTCAGATCCGGAATATGGTTCGCCAACGAGTCGGGGATTGCAGTCCTATGACGACCTTTTTGCCGACACAGAAAAATGGACAAAATCGGGTTGGTTGGATTATTTAGCGCCTCAATTATATTGGGGGACGACGCATCGGGTGGCAACATTTGGGCCCTTAGCGAAATGGTGGAGTGAGCATGGTTATGGGAAACCCGTGTACATTGGACACGCCGCATACCACCTCAATGACCAGTGGAATGCAGCCGAATTATCGAAACAATTAACACAAGCGCGCAGTTTAGATCAGGTGAAAGGATCTATCTTTTTTAGTTCGAGTCAATTAACGAATAATGCCAAAGGTTGGCGTGACACGTTAAGGAGCACCCATTTCAAACACATGGCATTAGTTCCTCCGATGCCCTGGATTGATAGCATTCCTCCCACCGCACCGCATAAAGTTTCTTTATCGAAGCAATCGGGAAAATGGACGATGCGCTGGCAAGCAGGCGAACCTAGTCTTGACAAAGACCCAGCCGCCTATTATGTCGTTTATCGGATTCATCGGACTGAGGGAATTCGCGGCATTCAAAATGCAGCAAACATTATTTACAAAGGACAAAAAACAGAATATTTGATTGACCCATCTGAAATGCAATCCGGCCACGGATTTGTTGTAACGGCATTTGATCGCTTACACAACGAATCACCCGCCGGGACAATTCAATGGATCGTTCCTAATTCCAATTAATATGAGCTTACGATTTTTACATTTAACTGTCAAAGACATCACGGAGGAAACACCGGATACGAAAACCATTCATTTTTGGCATCCCATCCATGATACCTTGCATTACTTGGCAGGTCAATTTTTAACGGTCATTCCCAACATCGCTGGCGAAAAACCGCGCAGAAGTTATTCGCTTTCGTCTTCTCCTGCGACGGATATGTCCCCAGCAATTACGGTAAAACGCATTGCGGGTGGATTGGTCTCTAATTTTTTATGTGACAACGTGAAGGTCGGGGATAGTCTCGAGGTGATCGAACCCATGGGGAATTTTGTGATTGAGCCGGATGCGGATGCCACCAAAAACTATGTATTTGTGGGGGCAGGATCAGGAGTTACGCCGCTGATGTCCATGATCAAAACGCTTTTGCACAAAGAGCCTAAATCAAAAATTCACTTGATTTATGGATCGCGCCATGAAGATCAAATCATCTTCAAAAAACAACTAGATGTTTTGGAGAAGGATTATGCTGACCGATTTACGGTTTTACATGTGATTAGCCAACCGGCAGCAAATTGGCCCGGATTAAAAGGGCGAATTAATCAGGCGTCTACGGTATATTATTTGAAACAAGAATTAGGCATCGACATCGCCAAGGCACATTATTATTTGTGCGGACCACTTGAAATGATGGAAGAAGTGCAAAGAGCTTTGGGGATTTTCGAAGTGCCTAGTAGCCAAATTCATAAAGAGCTATTCAATTCCGCGCCTTCGGTGGAGACCGCGGCGTCCGACAACGATGTAGCACATGAAATCACGTTGATCTACGAAGGAAAAGAACATCAGGTGACAGTTCAGCCGCATGAAACAATTTTAGAAGCTGCACTTGAAGCAGATTTAGATATCCCCTATTCTTGCCAGGCGGGTATGTGCACGGCTTGCATGGGTCTATGTAAATCAGGTAACGTCGTAATGGATGAAGAAGATGGTTTGACTGCCGGTGAAATTGCCAAAGGTTATGTCTTAACATGCGTGGCACATCCAACGAGCGACGGTGTGGTGATTGACCTCGATTAAATTATCAGTTTTAAGGGGCGCAAGCCCCTTTTTTCTTACTACCTTTGGCAATCCTCCAAGGTTTGCCAAAGGTAAGTGATGATACCCAAAGGTAAGGTGGAATTAAAAATCCCGCGGATCCCATGCCACCCGCGTATTATCATACAAGACAGCCAACCGTGCCATATCTTCGGCATCCAAAGCAAAATCAAAGACTTCCGCATTTTCAATCATCCGCTCCGGATTGATCGACTTTGGTATCGTCACGGCACCTTGTTCAATGACCCAACGAATCAAAATTTGATAGGTTGATTTTGACCATTTTCGTGCAATGCCAACCAAAACCGGATGTTCTTTTTTCAATCCACGAACCACCGGCGCATAGCCCTCCACTTGAATGTTATTTTGCTTGCAAAAAGCAAGCTCCTCCGGCAAATAGCAAAAAGGACTCAGCTCTATCTGATTCACCGCTGGACAAACATGAGCATAGACAAACAATTCCTCTAAATGCTTTTGGTAATAATTCGACACCCCGATGGAATGCACAACACCTTGTTCATGTAGCGATTCCAGAGCCTTCCACGTTTCTTTGCGATGCTGATCCTTCGGCCAATGAATCAAATACAAATCCATATAATCCAAAGCCAAATCCTTCAAGGACTTCTCAAAAGCACGCATCGTGGAATCATATCCCATATCATCCATCCATACTTTGCTCGTAATAAATAATTCCTTGCGAGGAACTCCGGCTTGCTTTAAAGCCTGCCCTACTTCAATTTCATTCCCATAAATTGCCGCAGCATCGATGAGTCGATAGCCCAAAGACAAGGCAGATTCAACGGCTAGGCCAACTTCCTGTTGTTGCTCTGGGGCATAGACTCCCAAGCCCAAGGCTGGCATTGATATCTCATTGTTTAATTGAACGGAGGGTATTTGTAAATTCATATCGCTAAAATTAGATTTAAAGCTAGCCAAATTTGATGTATTTTTACAAAAAATTAAGCACATGACCCGACAAGTATCCGCCCAAAACATCCAACGAAAATTTCTCGCACAAGACTTTCAATTAAGCACATGGGAAAGCGTTTTGCCTTATTTCGAACAACTCAGCGAAACGAAAATCAACTCCTTAGCGGACCTCATTCAGTTTTGTGAAAACCGTTCTGAACTGGAAAGTTATTTGTCGGAAAACTTCGCCTGGCGCTACATAAAAATGTCCTGTGACAATCAAAATGAGGCGCACCAACAAAGCTATCAGCAATTTGTCAATGAGATCATGCCGAACGCATCGGTTTTCGATGATGCTTGGAATAAGAAAGTAACCGAGAGCCCATTCGTTTCCGAACTTCCTGAAACAGGTTATGCGGTTATGTTGCGCGGCATGAAGAAATCCATCGAGATTTTTCGGGAAGAAAACATTCCCTTATTTACTGAACTACAAAACCTGCAAACACAATATGGAACGGCAACAGGTTCTTTAATGGTGGAAATTGATGGAGAAGAAAAAACACTCCAACAAGCCAATGCTTATTTAGAATCGACCGATCGCGCCAAACGACAAGATGTGTACAAAAAAGTATCGGACGCGCGTTTAGCCATCCAAGAAAAACTCGATGCCTTATTCACGCAATTAGTTGAAAAACGAAATCAAGTAGCATTAAATGCTGGCTTCGCAAATTACCGAGATTATGCCTTTGCGAGTCTTGGACGCTTTGATTACAGCCCGGCGGATTGCTTTGAATTTCATGCAGCAGTAGCTAATACCGTTGTTCCGATCATCAACAAACAAGCCGAAAAACGCAAAAAAACCTTAGGTCTCGAGGCCTTGAAACCTTGGGATAAGTCGGTGGATGTCCTCGGCCGCAAGCCCTTGAAACCTTTTGAAACTGGACAGGAACTTTTAGATAAAACGATACAGGTATTCGAAAACATCGATCCATTCTTAAGCGACTGTTTGAAGGAAATGGTAAAATTAGATCGCTTTGATTTGGACTCGAGGAAAGGTAAAAATCCCGGTGGATACAATTACCCATTGGAAGAAAGTGGATTTCCTTTCATTTTCATGAATGCGGCAGGTCAAGTTCGTGATATGGTGACCTTGCTACACGAAGGCGGGCACGCCGTACATTCGATTTTGACAAAAGATTTGGCCCTGAATGCCTTCCGTAATTTCCCATCAGAAGTCGCAGAACTCGCTTCCATGAGCATGGAATTAATCACGATGGATCAGTGGGACCAATATTTCCAAGATCCGAAAGATGCCAAGCGAGCAAAAATTAAGCATTTAGAAGACATTTTAGATACATTGCCGTGGGTGGCGACGATAGATGCCTTCCAACATTGGATTTATGAAAATCCAACACATAGCACCGAAGAACGGAGTGAGGCCTGGGATCGCATCTTTTCGACATTCTCGGATTCAATTACGGATTGGTCGGGGATTGAACATGTAAAAGCGAAGCTTTGGCAGAAGCAATTACATTTATTTGAGGTCCCATTTTACTACATCGAATATGCGATCGCGCAATTAGGTGCATTGGCCGTTTGGCGTAATTATTGCCAAAATCCGAACAAGGCATTGAATCAATATTTAGATGCCTTGAGCTTAGGTTATACCAAGCCCATGAAAGAAATTTATGCAACAGCGGGTATTTCCTTCAACTTCAGTCAAGCCTACATCGCTGAGTTAATGAATTTTCTAGTTGAAAAAATTAATCAATTAGAAGAAAGCTAATTTTTTTAAACCAAAAATTGGCCTTATTTTTGCAACGTATTTTTGTCCAAAGAGAACAATGAAATTAAAAAATCTACTTCCAATTGTTGCCATTGCGCTAGTAGCTACGGCTTGTGATTACCAAAAGAACAACCGCATCAAACAAAAAGATTTGCACGCAGGTGACGAATATGTTTATGGTGTACACCCAGATTCAGCTGCCGTTCAGACTAAAAATACGTATACAGCGAAACCAGAATTAGAAGTACGTGCTAACGCAATTCGCGAGCAATTATTCCAAGGAAAAGAAATTTCGAAAGGAAACTAATTACCAATATAATGTTGAAGAGAAAGCCAGTCAATGACTGGCTTTTTTTATGCCCCTAATTGATTAATAAATCACGGATAAAGGTCAATTGGTAAAACATGACCGTAAACACTACCGCCCAGAAAATCCCGGAAATGGCCATGAAAAACAACACGCGCGGTGTGGGAACCTTGAATGATAAAGCTAGTAAGCTTCCGCCAATCGGCGTGAAAAGCAAAGGTGTCATCACAGCAATTCCTTTGATACCAAAACGCTGCCAAACACGAACGGCATAACGCGCGCGGCCTGAAAATAATTTGGGTTTTTGAACGCGAAGTTGGGAAATTTGCTGAACGATAAAGCGTCCCATCGTTAACATAATCGTCACCGTTGTCATCATCCCCACCCAGGTACAAAGGATGGTTTCGACCATCGAAAGCCCTAAACCAAAACCGGTCAAAGGTCCCGCGACAAATTTAATCGACGATGCGGCCATAACCGCAAAATAAGCTCCCCATTGCATTAGTTAGCCGCTTGATAAATAGCTAATCCTTGATCTAAAAAGGACACGAAATGATTAATGTCTGCGTCAAATGCTACCGGCTTCACCATAGGTGCGGCATCCTTGCGTGGGTCCAACAAGACATAATGCGGCTGGGCATTCGAATTAAAACGAGCGATTTGAAAATCGAGGTTTTGATCCCCTAAGGTTTTCTTTTCTTGCCCATCCACTTTGGATACATACCATTGCTCCGCAGGCAGTTCAGTCTTGTCATCACAGTAAAGCGCAACGACAACGTATTTTTCCTGCAAGCGTTTTAATACCTGCGGGTCCGACCACACATTCTCCTCCATTTTCCGACAGTTCACACAGCCATGACCAGTAAAATCGATGAATAAAGGTTTGTTGACTTTCAGCGCATAGGCTTTGGCTTCTTCAAAATCAAAGAACCCTTGCAAGCCCAAAGGCAAGGTTAGAAAATCTGCATATTTCTTTTGGCCTTGATCCGTTTTCACGGGTGCACTGACTATC
>CALLKB010000134.1 GCA_938008575.1 uncultured Cytophagaceae bacterium
GCCAATTGGCTGTCGAACTCGCCAATCATGCCGCTCTTGAACGGCACGTGCATGACCAGGCCTGGGCGGCCAGAGAAATCCACCACCACGCGGCTGAGTGCTTCATCGAGTGGCACATAGGCGTGGCCGTAACGGCGAATGCCTTTTTTATCGCCCACGGCTTTGGCAAATGCTTGGCCTAAGGTGATGCCCACGTCTTCCACGGTGTGATGGCCGTCGATGTGCAGGTCTCCAAAAACATTGTTCTTTTTCTTTGGGGCAAATCTGAGTTTTATCGCTCTATAAAGTCCTTGAAAATTTGTCGTTTTGGTTTTTTCTGGATTTGCAGAAGTCCAATAATATCGGTCTGTTTTTATAAATCTGTTTTTCTTAAGCGGTAAAATGAAATTGTCGGAGGCTGTTGCAGTTTCTGTTATATACTTGTCATACTCAGGCCATTTTTCATCGAGAATAAAGGTGGTCGTTGCCATTTCTTGTTTCAGGGAAGTTCTGTCGGGATGTTTGAAACAGGCGGCATTCCCACAAGAATAGCAGTCATTCAATTTGTTGGATTGCAGCAAAATATCCTTGCGCCCATCAGGACTTGTGTTCTTTTCTCGACTTTTAAATGCGACGATCAATTTATCGGAAGTCAACTCCACTTCGATTCGAAAGTCAAAGGAGGACTTGAAACGTAAATCAAGGTAATTCCATTTGACGGTCGCATCCCTGTCTTTTTCGGCAAGCGAGCCTTTGATGACTTTGGTGTGTTTGTGTCGTTCAACGATGTCGAAGTTAGCATTTAGTGCAGCGTCATACAAGGCGTTCGATAGTTGACAGAGTCCACCAGCAATGGTTGGAACAATGCAGCCCTCTCTAATTTCTCTTCCTACAACATATCCTTGACCGAAGTTTGGATTGCCAATGTGTTTCCAAAAACTAAACACTTCATGGGCCTTCACTTCAAGTCCATTTAATTTTTTTGCTGAAATTCTTAAGTTTTCAATTTTGCCCGCGGTTAATATCCAATTGTCTTTGTTGTCATAGGGATTCCACAGGTCGCTTTCGGAAAAGGCGATGATGGGCTCATTCAGCAAAAGTCCCTTGTCCTTGAATTTTTTTGGTGGATGAACGAGATTTTTGAACATACGATTTCCAGTCAGCACCACTTTTTTCACTTGAAAGATGCTGTCGTTTACGAAACTATGTTTTTCAGTCAATTCTTTTCTCATCCGGATGTTTTTATCGAATTAAGCCATGTGTATTGGAGCAAGTTGACGTTTGCTTCCTGTTAAAGTAATACATTAAATTGACGTTTGATCACGGTAAAATTTGGATGCTCAGAAAAGGTTCAAAAGAATTCATAGTTTTCCTAGGTGATATTTGATTTTTTCATGTCATTGTTTTTTAACCTTGGATAAAGAATGAGTCCAACAACAAAACCACTTAAAAGTCCTCCAATATGAGCTGCATTATCAATACCACCCGTTAAACCCATCAGTAAGTTGACACCAATAAAAAAGAGTGTACTAATCAAAAATGATTTGCCAAAATCAGCGGGGAAGACTTTTGTCAAGAGTAAGGCTAGGAATAAACCGTAAAGTCCAAAAATGGCTCCGGATGCACCTACGCTCACTGATGCATCGTACCACCAAAGGCTTGCACAGCTTGCGACTATTCCTGTTAACAAATAGGCTGTCAAATATGTTGTCCTTCCAAGATGTGGTTCAAGGAAAATGCCCACAAATAAAAGTCCATACATATTTGCGATAAGGTGCATAAGTCCACCGTGTAAAAATGTATTTGTTAAAAGTCGCCACCATTCACCATTTGTTGTTAAAGGTCTAAAGTTAGCACCCCAAATGAGTAAGTCTGATCCTTTGAAGGTAAGAAAGCCAAGACCTGCAAATACCATGAACATAAAAATGAATATGTTAAGGTAGATTATTATCGGTGTTATAAAGTATCCTTCTTTTAGTTTTAAAAAATCTATAAACTCCTTTACTTCGTTGTTCTTTGAAGTTGTTCCACTTTCAAATCGGTGAAGTTCAGGTAGATCAAATTTCGGTATCAGCAACATAATGAACCAAACGAAACTGGCGATTCCAAATGACCCGAATATCCAAGCGAAAGAATTCCCTGTTCTATTTTCAAAGGGTTCATTGACCGCAAGGAAAACGGCTGGATTATTTGTTTGGTATTTCGGGTTATTTTTTACTGCTTCTTTAAAACCATCACCTTCGTCTGTGTTTCCAACTCTGTCAAGATAAACAAACTGATTGAAGTTTTTTTTATCGAAGTCCTTTTGACATTCAACTGCGAATGCTTGGAATTTTTCATCTTTTTCTTTGGCTTCAAGTCTATTGCTAATTTGATCTGAATATTCAATACCAATCCAAGCTAAGCATCTTGAATTAGGCTTGTAAGCTTCACTTCCAACAAGTATTGGTAAAACCACATACATGTGCATGTTAAAATCTTGATTATGTTTTCCACTTATGTCAAAGGATGAATGAACGCCAATGTTTGTTTTGTCGATGTAGTAATATTTAACGGTGTAGTATTTGGTTTGTTCTCTTTTGTTCAATTCATTTATCGTTTCCAATTTTGTCAAAGTTCCTGTCGCTTTTTCCATGTATCCTTGAGTCACAATGGTCGGGATGGACATGGCCAAGGTGGCAATGAACTGATAAAAAAAGTGTAAATTACCTCTTCCACCTGTCAATTTTAATAGTTTAATTCTTGGTCTAAGCCAAATTAACACGGGGATCCAAGGCAATCCGAACGGAACCCAAAAATTTCTGATGTCTTCCTTAATTGAAAAAGCATCT
>CALLKB010000135.1 GCA_938008575.1 uncultured Cytophagaceae bacterium
CAACGTTATTAAATCCCCATTCCCATTATAGGCATAAATTTGAAAGTTAATCGTACCCGCTGGTTGGGTAGCCAATGCGGCCAAATCAACAGATGTCAACCCAAAATTCGATCCACTACCCGATGTAAATTCACCTAAAGAACTCGCATAATTATCAATGCTAGATCGCAGTTGAAGTTTCGTCGAACCAGAAATATTCAATCCTGCGATAACAAAACGTGTTAATTTGATCGACTTCGTTGTGGTGATCGAATAATTTAACATGGGAGTAGATGACCCTATGCTCAAACTTGCTGAGCTATTAGCATGTGCCCACTGATTTTCTGTGGAAGCATTTCCCGTCATATTTACGGCAGAAGTTGTTGCGGCAGAAACGGCACCAGACAAGGTATAACTTGCGGCTAACGGATAGGTTGCTGTAGCGGTAGTAGCTTTATTCCACCCAGCCAAAATATCGATGGAAGCATATGAAACCCCATAAATAAATCCGGCAAGACTCGTTTGCCCTCCACCTGTTGTCACTTGCACAGCTCCTGAACTTCCGTTTCGGACAATAGCCGTAATGGTATTATCGTCGACTACCGTGAAACTAGATGCAACAGTGCCGCCAAAATTCACTGCTGTTGCGCTAGTAAATCCTGAACCTTTAATAGTTATCGTATTTCCAGCAATTCCTTTAATCGGGGAGAAATAACTGATGACAGGAATTGGATAAAAATTAAACCCAGATTTCGATGTAGTTCCACCTAAGGTTCCGACAGTAACGAATCCGGATGTTCCGTTTCCAACCGTCGCTGTAATTTGAGTAGTACTATTCACCACAACATTGGTCGCAGCGGTACCGTTAAAACTTACTGCAGCACCGCTAATAAATCCTGTTCCTTGAATAACGACATTCGTGCCAGGTCCAGCACTCGCAGGGCTGAAAGATGTAATACTTGGCAATGGGTTTGAAACCATAAACAAAGCATTCGATAAGGACCCTTGGTAACCCGTAACCGTAATGCTCGTTGCGGTTGTTGTGACATTTGTACCCGTTTGTTGCACCCAACCCGACCCATTATAATAATATAAAGCAGGAAGAGATAAAGTACCTGAGACATCACCTGCTTGCCAACTGAACGAGAGCGTTGACCCCGTTCCTGCGGCATTCGTATTAGTTTTATTAATCTTCCACGTTTTGTTCACAACATTATTCATGGCAACCCCAGCTGCCCCTGCCGAAAGAACTCCAGAACTCACTTGAACAGCATATGTATCAGCCGTACCTGTGAAGTTGGTAATTGTCACAGGGGAATAGCTACTTCTACCCACTGGAAATGCCAAAGGCGTAGAGGAAACCGTTTGTGTAAGTGTCCCTGTTCCATTCGTTTCAACCCAAGCGGTTGATGAGCCTTCCAAAACTTCCCCCGCAGTCAGCGTGTTTGATCCCAGTGTTAAGACTTTTCCATTCAATCGTAAGCTACCTCCCACGGTCCAGTTGCTAGCGAAGGTATAAGTGCTTGAACCGTTAGCGAGCAAGAATATCTTTCCGGAATTAAAATCAGCTGGTTGAGAACCGCCTGTTCCATTCGTATTTGTGCTCCAGTTCGCCAAATTCTGTAATTGGCCATTTGCTCCTGTTGATGAAGAATAAAAAGGAGCAACGAGGTTAGCAGCAATTGTCGCATTGACGACACAGCCATTGGCTTGAGAAGCAGTAAATACATAATTACCTGCTGTAGTAAAATTATTAATGGTGTAAGAGGTCGCTGTCCCTAAGGTAGAACCGGCACCGTTAAATTTCCAATCGTAACCAGAAAAAGACTGACCAGGTCCTGGTGTTGCATCCGCTTGAATAATGGTATTCGATGCGCCTGAGTTGATGTAAATCGGTGATTTAGGCGTTATTTGAATGTAAGGTAAACCCGCGGCTGTGGAACCATAAGCCCTGAATTCCGAAAGGCCAAAACTCCATCCCTGATTCTCAATGAGAATATATTTGGCATAAATTGGGGAACTGAAGGTAATGGTTTCCCCAAAGTTTGAATAATTGGAAGTAGAAAAGGAAAATCCTGTACTCGTCCAATTTGCCATATCCAAACTATACTTGATGATACCGCCATTAACATTATCTGCATCAATATAGCCTTGAGGCCAACCAGAACTCGCCCAATAACCTAAACCTTGCGCATATACACTTGTAAAGAAATATGGTTGATCATAATCCACGCGAAAGCTTCCGCTATTTGTTAAGCGAATACCAGTTGTGGGGTCATTGTCAATATAAGTATAATCGCTGTATCCAAAATTATACTGTTGCATATTCCCATAGGGATCCGGGTATGACCAATAATAATCTATACTCCCCGTATAGCTCATCCAACTCAAAGGAATACGCGGGGCGCCGGGGCAATAGCCAAAAATATCCGCTACATATAAAGTCGCAGGATTACTGTAAGAAATACATGAGGCATTAACGACTACAGCGCGGTATTTAAATTTATGCAGTTGAGGTTTCGCGACAGATAAGGTCAATGTAGATGCATTTCCCGTAGTACCCGAAAATCCGGTGTAGGTAATTCCATCCATCGTTCCGGTAATGTTGGTCCAAGTCGCACCATTATCACTGCTTCGTTGCCAGTAATAACTCGTCTTCGTACCACCCATGTTGGCCGTAAACGTAATATTCGTTGAGTTCGTTACGGCATTTGCATCGGAAACAGTATTTGAGAAATAAGGTCCGTTATAAAGCACATTAATTGCTGTACGTGTCGACGTTGCACAACCTTCTGGACTAACAGCTTCTGCATAATACGTCGCAACCGTCG
>CALLKB010000136.1 GCA_938008575.1 uncultured Cytophagaceae bacterium
AACATATCTTGGATAATTTTTAAAAGCCTCTTATGAGGCTTTTTTTTGCTATGGCCTACCCAGCAGGACTTGTGGATTTGATTGATGATTTATACCAACAAGGTGTAAATGAAGCAGTTATATGCCCTGGTTCCCGAAATGCGCCAATTATGTTGGCACTTGTACGCCACGGCGGATTTCGTTGTTATTCGATTGCCGATGAGCGTTCTGCGGGATTTTTTGGATTAGGATTAGCCTTAAAATCCAAGAAACCCGTCATCCTTTGTTGTACTTCGGGTTCAGCGGGATTGAATTTTGCACCGGCAGTGGTGGAAGCCTTTTTTCAAGAAGTCCCACTGATTGTGTTGACCGCCGACCGGCCCGCTGAGTGGATCGGACAATGGGATGGTCAAACTATTTACCAAAATCAGTTATACGGTAAACATGTTAAGCATTTTGAATCCTTTGAGGCATTTAAACCGCATCAATTGGTCCAACAAGCTATCCATTTTCCACAAGGCCCTGTTCACATGAACATCCCGATTGCCGAACCGTTTTATCCAGCAAAAGGAGAGGTGCTTCCTGTTCGAACAAACGCAGCTGCTTCGCAACCAGTAAATCAAGTTTTTACATGGGATAAAAGCCTGTTGAACGATATAAAAGATCAAAAAATCCTAATTACCGTAGGTCAAAGGCCTTTGGATAAAGTGGAGAATGAACTTTTCGAACAATTAGCCTTGAAAGGCATACCGGTTATCGGCGATGCAACAGCAAATTTGCCTGCTGCCTGTGAACTTCACCATGACTTATTATTGGCTAATGAAGCTCTTTGGCCTAATTACCAGGCAGATTTTCACCTGCATTTCGGAAAATCATTTGTCAGCAAACGCATCAAGCAAATGATGCGAATGTTTAAACCTACGAAATCCTACCTCATTCACCCGAATCCCATCGAAAGACCGGATCCTTTTCAGTCCTTAACAGATGTCATTCAAACGGACACTGTGTCAGTGCTTAAGGAACTTGTAAGCAAAGATTTACAAGCTAATCCAAGCTTTAAAACTTGGAATCCTTCGATTCAACCAGCATTTTTCGAAAAGCAAGCCTGGAACGAATTACACATTTACAATGCCATCATCCAACAAATTTCGCAGCAGGATGCGGATATTCATGTGGGTAATTCATTAGCGATTCGTTACATCAATTGGACGGAAGCCAAATTACATGGCACCGAGGTATTCTCAAATCGGGGTACGAGTGGCATCGACGGAAGTTTGAGCACAGCGGTGGGGGCAAGTCAGTCGACCGACAAACTAACTGTCGCTCTATTAGGCGATGTATCTTTCCAATACGACCGCAATGCGCTTTGGAACAATTATTTAGGATCAAATTTGCGCATTATCGTGATGAACAATGCTGGCGGGGCGATTTTCCAGATTTTGGATGGAGCGAAAGACTTAGTAGAGCTGGGCGAATTCATGGTCACTAAGCAGAATAATACGGCTGAAAATACGGCCAAAGACGCGGGACTAACTTACCTTAAAGCACAGAATTTCAACGAATTAAATTCGATATTACCTGATTTTTTTGCACCGGGTGCAATCGGAAAATTATTAGAAATTTTTACAGATTCCACTGAAAATACAGCGGCATTACAAGCCTACATGGCATTATTCAAGCATTGATTTTTGCTGAACACGTTCCCAATTCTTTACATACAGGGGATTTTTAGGATCGATCGCCAATGCCTGCTTAACATATTTACCTGCCAAATCCCAATGCATTCTACGAATCTCCAAATAGCCTAAATTGTTGTAAATCAAATCCTTAAACTTCCCCGAAGCCAAAGCCTTTTGAAACATCTTTTCCGCTAAATCCAATTGGTCTAATTCCTGATAAACAACTCCTTGATTGATCATTGTCTCCACCGAGTTCTTATCCAATGCCAAGGCACGATCATAAGAAGCCAAGGACTCATTCCATAAACTTTTCTGCATTTGAATATTCCCTTGCAACGACCAGTTGGCCGATGAATCTGGAAAATTTTTAACCAAAACCTCCGCTGAAGCTAGAGCTTCATCAATCCGATTCATCGATTGCAAGATTTCCGTTTTCTTGAACAGGGCGGGAGCGAAGGAGGCATCTTGCTCGACAGCTTTGCTAAAATCAGCTAAGGCTTCCTCATTTTTTTCAAGTGATTGATAAACTAAACCCCGGTTATAATAAGCATCAGGGAATTGTGCTTGCTTTTGCACAGCTTCTGTGTACCACTTAATGCTTTCGTGGTATTCCTTCTCCTTGTATTTCGTATTGCCGCGCAGGAAAAAATTAGTTGCTTCTTGTTTATCGCTATCCGTTTGGCAGGCTGTAAAAAGAATCGACAATAGCAGGATGAAGTACCTCGTTTTCATTTTAATATTTATCTTTGTGGCTCAAATTTAATTAAAAAAAGATGGCATACGCAGAAATGTTGACCGACAAAGGGTTAATGAAAATCGAATTTTATACAGAAGATGCACCTATTCACGTGAAAAACTTCATTGATTTAGCTGAAAAAGGATTTTACGACGGACTTTCATTCCACCGTGTGATTGCTGATTTCGTGATTCAAGGAGGATGTCCGGATGGAACAGGAGCAGGTGGCCCAGGTTATTCAATCCCATGTGAATTAACTGGAAACAATCAGTTCCATGACCGTGGTGTTTTATCGATGGCACACCGTGGACCTAACACAGGAGGTTCTCAGTTCTTTATTTGCCACTCAAGAAATAATACAGCACACTTAGATCGCAAACATACGTGTTTCGGTAAAGTGGTAGAAGGCTTAGATGTAATTGATCAAGTACGCGAAGGAGATAAGATTCAAAGCGTAAAAATCATCCACGATTAATGCATTTCATTAAAGAAATCCCGCATCCCAATATGCGTATCTCGCTTTTTGAATGGAATTCAAAATACATTCTGAAATTTGAGACGCCCCAACTCGAGCAAAGTTATAAGTTCTCGGTTTTGGATGTAGGAGGCCAAAAAGAAATAGAGGAGCTGGCAACCAGCTCCTCTTTTCAAACATTTGTGATAACAACCTTTCAGCAAATGTATGCTGAGATGGGTAAGCAAATTAATTAAAGACTCAACCACTTTTTACGCAAAGCCAATTGGCTTGCCGCCGGATTTTCTACCGACTGAATGGTAAAAGCTTTTATAGGAGTCTGAACAAGTGTCAACTCAAAGTTGCGCTCCAAACCATCGCGTTTTACGCGAAAACTTAGGACATCACCCACTTTTTTGTCGGCCATTAATTTATCCAAACCGGCGAATTCTGCTTGGTTTACTTGGGAGATTTCATCCCCAACATTCAAGCCTGCCACAAAAGCGGGACTTCCCTTAAATATGGAAGTAATGCGACCAGCTGTTGCTGTAAATCCAGCAAAAGGAACAGATTTGCCCACATTCGTATCCGACCACTTATAGCCAAATTGATTAAAAATAGCCGCGTAATCCGGTGTTTTAACACCATAAATGTAATCTTTGAAGAATCCAGCCGCTGAGGTTCCTGCCACTGTACTGAATGCATTTTCTAATTCTGCATCTGTAAAACCGCGGCCTTGTTTCAAAAAATAGTTTTTATAAAGTAATTGGAACACATCGTCTAAACATTTCGCACCATTCGTATTTTGAATGATCCACATGTTTAAGATTCCCCCTAACAATGCACCTTTGTCATAATAAGACACGGTTGAATTTCGGGAGTTTTCATTGGGTCGGTAATATTTAATCCAAGCATCCCAAGAAGCAGATGCCGCAGATTCGATTTGAGTACCCGGTGTATTTTCAACACCTGCGATATCTTTGGCCAAATCGCTTAAATAAGCATCCGGAGAGACCATCTTGGTACGTAAATTGATTACATCCGCATAATAACTCGTGATTCCCTCTGAAAACCACAGGTTATGTGTGTAATTTTCATTCTCATAATCGAAAGGCCCTAGAGCAATCGGACGGATACGTTTCACGTTCCAAAGGTGAAAGTATTCATGTGCCAATAAATTTAGAACGCCTTGGTATCCTGCTGGACTTTCATAAGCTGTACGAGAAACCGAACAGGTCGTAGAATATAAATGCTCTAATCCACCCGTTCCACGCTGAATATTGTGAATGATGAATACATAATGATCGCAAGGATGTTGACCTACAACATTTTGAGCCGTCTCAGCCATCTTCGTCACATCGGCAATAAACTTCAACGAATCTACTTTGGCTTGACCAAAAAAGGCAATTTGGTGAGGGACATTATTCACCTTAAAATTCCAAACTTGTTGGTTCCCAATTTCAATCGGCGAATCGATCAACTCGTCTAAATCCTTGGCGATGTAGTTTAAACCACCTACATTTTTCAAGGCCGTAGATACTTTTTTGAAGTCTTTGTGGGGAACAATACTTAATTCCTGTGGCTGTTTAGCCCATTTGGCAACATATAAAAGCACGCTTGCCGGATTGATGTAACCATGCACATCATCAAGAAAAGAGGTACGAACCGATAATTCGTAGGCATAAACTTGATAATGCACCTGAACAGTTTTGATTCCAGGTTGTAAAGCGATGCGCCAGGTATTTTTTGAAATTTTTGAAATTGGCAATACGGCATTTCCACTTTGCGCGGAAACTTGCTCGACATTTTTGGCAAATTCACGGATCAAATAGGAGCCAGGTGTCCAAGCCGCCATCTTCAATTCAACGAAGCGACCGGATTCCTTGCTAACATCCAAAGTTGTGGTTACATCGAAATAATGTGATTGAGGATTCGGCATTTGGATAAGGTGTTTAATCGGCGAAGCGCTCAAATTAAATCCAAGGAATAAAAGGCCCAAGAGACCTAATTTCTTCATATACATAGGTTTAACGTTTATTAGATGAAATTGAAAATTTAAAATTAAAAAAATACCTCAAATCTTTTATCAATTGGGCATTTATTGCCTTAAAACCTTGAAAATATTTTCAGAAAGGCCAACAATATTTTGAAAGAAAAATCGTATTTTTGATTAATTGTGCATGCTGTAATCAAATGATAATGCTACTTAATAAAAAATCAACAAGCTGGATCTTAGTTCTATTCATTTCTGGCCTAAGCTATTGTGCTCAAGCACAACAAACCTTTATTTATAAAGACCAAACCTTACACTTCCGCCAAGCGAAAGAATATTTCGATGCAAAAAACTATGTTGCAGCGCGTGAGGAATTCAATGCTTATTTGGGGAGCATCGAACCGATGAGCAATGAGCAGTCGGGGCAAAAAGTCCTAGCAGAATATTACATGACCATGTGTTCTTTGTACATGAGCCAGCCGGAAGCCGAGATTCTTGCGGAACGTTTTGTGGCGAATAACCCAGAACATCCGCAGGCAGTCAAATTATTGCGTGGGATCGGTACATTCTTTTATGATAATGGGGATTATGCGAAAGCTATCAAATACTTATCTCGTTCGTCTGATACTAATTTAGAGGCAAAATACCGTTTGGGGGTAGCTTATTATGAATTGAAAAATTATGTAGATGCACTGAACGTTTTTAATGACATCAAAACAGAGCAGGATGAAGAATATGCATTTTCAGCTGCTTATTATGCGGCTGTTATTCAATTCAATGATAAGCGTTATGCAGATGCTGCGCCTGATTTCATCAAGGCTGAAGGAAGCAGCAAATATCGTCGTGAAATCGCTAATTGGGTTGCTTTATGTTATTTCAACCAATCAAAATTCGCGGATTTATTGAATTATGCGGAGCCAATTTTAGCGAAAAAGAACTCAGGATATCGTGTAGATGAATTATCTCAGTTAGTAGCCGATGTGCAATTCAAATTGGAAAAATTCGAAAAAGCAGCGAAAAGCTATGAAGTTTTAATTCGTGCGAGCAATGGTAAGATCAATCCATTGGCACAATATCGTTTGGGATACTCGCTTTATCGTACAAAGAAATTCAACGAGTCGGCGAATCAATTAAAAGGTTTATTAGCTGCCAAAGATAGTTTAAGTCAATATGCTGCGTTCACATTGGCTTTAGCGCAATTAAATGCCGGTAATTTAGCAGCCACATTAGATGCCTTCGAAGTTGCGAAGAAATTGCCATTTAATGCTGCGATCCAAGAAGAAGCGGCATTTAATCACGCCAAAGTGCAGTTGGACTTAGGACATGCATCCGAAACGATTCAAGAAATTCAAGCATTTAACACACAATATCCTAAAAGTAAATTTGCTGATGAAGCAACTGAATTAGTTGCAGACGCCTTTTTAAACTCAAACAACTTAGAAGTTGCCTTGACGTATTTGAAGGGAATCACCAATCGTTCTGCTCGTTTAAACGAAGCATATCAGACCTTGAGCTACAATCTAGGAGCAAGAGCCTATAATGATGAGCGTTTTGATACGGCCATTGATTTATTCAATAAGTCAATTGAAACAGCGCAATCACCCCGTTACACAGCTTTGGCTACTTTGGGAAAAGCGGAAGCTTTAAGCCAATTGAAAAAATTTGAAGATGCAATTGAATTGTACAATCCGCTTTTGAGTGGAAAGGGGCAAACGGAAGATTTCATCCAACAAGTTCGCATCGGTTTGGCATTTGCATATTTCAATACGAAGGAATTCAGTAAGGCCAACAATTTATTTAAAGCCTATGTAGACCGTTTAAAGGCTACGCCGAATGCGAAAAACAATCCGACGATCTTGATTCGTTTGGCAGATACCTATTTGATTTCACGTAAATACCAAGATGCATTGACTTATTACAGTCAAGCGGCGGAATTAGCGAAATCAGAGAAAGATTATGCTTTATACCAAAAAGGAATGACCTTGAGTTATTTGAATCGTGATGCAGAAGCACGTCAAGCATTCAAACAAGTTCGAAGCAACTTCCCAGAGTCTAAATATGCAGAAGATGCCTTGTATCAAGAGAACTTAATCTTATTTAATGGGCATAATTACAAAGAGGCGATTGCTGGATTTACAGATATCATTGAGGCCAAAACCAAGAGTGAGTTTTTAGCATCAGCCATCTTAAAACGTGCACAAGCATATACAAATACAGAACAATACGAACTTTCATTAGCAGATTACAAGCGTATCATTAATGAATTCTCAGGCGATAAGATTGCCAAAGATGCCTTGATTGGATTACAAGAAAACTTGATTAAAGTAGGCCGACCAGAGGAATTTGGTCAAGTTCTAGAAAACTACCAAAGCGCGACAAATGCTGTTGAGGATGCAGAATCGATGGACTTGAAATACAGTGCTGCAAAAGGTATTTATGATGGAAAGAAATTTGACAAAGCGATTCCTGCTTTGAAAGAGTTCGTTGCTAAATACCCAACGGATGAAAATGTAGTAGAAGCCTATTTCTTAATTGCTGATGCGGCCGATCAGATCAAAGATTCGACTGAAGCTTTGCAAGCTTACAAAAAGGTGATTGAGCAAAATGCTCATCCATTGGTTAGTAAAGCGATCCTTCGTGCTGCTGAGTTAGAAAACAATGCAGGAAATGCGAATGAGGCAGTTTCGCTATATCGTTTGCATGCGAGTAAGAATCCAGAAGTTGAGAACCAATTGAATGCATACAATAACATTTTCAAAGCATTTTATGCAGCCAAACAATTGGATTCTGTCGCTAAAGTATTTACAGAAGTAGAACCTTTGAATCTATATAGCACGGAAGAAAAAGCTAAAATGAGTCGGGGATTAGCGGAAGCCTATTCAGATAGTGCATCTGTTTCCTTACGCACAGAATGGTTAAACAAAACGATTGCTTTAGATCCGAAAGGAGACATTGGTGCTGAAGCGCAATACCAGTTGGCACAGCAATTAACCCAAGCGGGTAAGTTCAAGGAATCGAATGACATGATTAGCAATAAGTTTAAAAACGAGTTTGCTGAAGCATCTGATGCGGTGATGGGAAGAGCGTATATTTTATTAGCGACCAACTTCGTATCCATGAAGAATCTTCCTCAGGCGAAAGCCATCTTAAAATCAGTCATCGATAATTCAACCGACAATGAAGTCATTGAATTAGCCAAAACAACATTAAAAAGCTTACCCCTTAAATAATTGAATATGAAATTTCAAATGAAAACGAATCCATTGATCATTTGTAGTGTGCTCATGCTGGGGGTATCCACTGGTTTATTTGCTCAAGACAAGAAAGAAGGTAATATTCAAAATGATGACATCATTTTGGAGAAAGAACGTAAAATCGTTCTTCAGCCGCAGATTTCGCGCAATTTCGAACCCTTAAATGAGATTGAAAACACGCAGAAAGGTCGTAAAATGAAGTACGAGTTTTTTGACCGTAAATGGGATGCGACAAGCAATACCCTGTTGACAACGACTGTTATTGGTCCACGTGAAGGAGATGAATTAGTATCCTCTTTTGGTCCTAAGTTTAAAAATTTGGTGAAAATTGGTGCAGGTAATTATGGCCATACCTTATTGAATGGTCACTTCGGATTCACTCCAAAAGAAAACCAGTTTCAAGGTGTTTACATCAATCATGATGCAAACCGTCGGGGCCCTGTGAGCATGGGCAATTCAAGCCGCAATGAGAATGAGGCTAAGGTGTATAGCAAAACCTTTACTGGAAATTATTTCCTAGATGGACAAATTAGCTTTAAACGCACGGAAAACAATTACTACGGCCGACCAGAAGAAGTATTCGCTTCTGTTCCCTTCATTAAGGATTTAGATATTGCCTACAATAAGTTCAATTACTCAGGTAGTATTTCCAATTCGAAAAAGGATGTAAAATGGGATTACATTGCAACCTCTGGCTTAACTTATTTGACGAATAGCTATACAAGCAAAGAGTGGATTTGGGATAGTAAATTGCAAGGAATCTTACGCGTGACAGATAATTTCTCGGCTTATTTGACAGGTGAGATGAACATGTCGGAAAATACCTTTGCGTTTGTGAATAACCGTAGAGAATTATACCGCGTAAAACCAACTTTCTTATACAAGAATAATCGTTTAGCTGTAACAGGAGGATTGAACATTGTCAATGAGAAAGACGCCAATATTTCATTGAATAAAACGCGTTTATTTCCGTTGTTGAAGGTTGATTTCAAACCAACCGACTTTTTACATGTCTTTGTGGGTTTAGGCGGAGAAACCTATTTCAATAGCTACAACCAATTTACGAGTGAGAATAATTGGTTAGCACCACGATTAGCTCCAAACTTGCAGAACACAACACAAAGTTCTAACATCTATGGTGGAATCAAGGGTTCCAATGAACGTAACTTGGATTTTGAATTGAAATTTGGCTATTCAGAATACAATAATTTAGCGATGTTCTTGAATTCAACAGCTGACCCATCGCATTTTGAATTAATCTATGCTAATACCAAAGTAGAAAAATCTGCTAAGGTGTTCAATATGTCAGGACAGGTAAATTACCAGACATTTGATAAAGTTTTGTCGATCTTAAAGTATGATTTTAATACATACCAAGATTTAGTTTATGATGCTGCCGATTTATCAACAATCGACAAACCGATTCATCGACCGATGATGAATTTATCGTTTACGAACTCGATAACCTTCAAAGATAAAATCATTGTTTCGCCTGACCTTTTCTACATTTCTGGCTTATATAGCTTTGAAAAGTCATTAACTCCCATGGCAGAACAAATGGATGACATTATCGATTTAAACTTGAAAGTGAATTACTTGATTACGAAGAAATTCAATATTTCCGTGAGCGCAAATAACTTAATGGGTAAAAATTACCAACGTTATTTGAACTATAAGAGTCAAGGACTTAATTATACGGTAGGCGTAGCCTATTCGTTTTAATCATGACAACAATGAATCCGATGATCGCATTTATTGAACATTTACTGTACACACATGATTGTGTCATTATTCCTCATTTTGGAGGTTTTGTGTTGAATTCACAAGATTTCAAATTGGATGATGAGCAAGTGATACATCCCAAATCGAAATGGGTTGCTTTTAACGAGCGCCTACAGTCGGATGATGGATTATTAGCTACCCTGTGGGCTAAGGAAAAGAACATCAGTCAAAAACAAGCTTTTGCAACTGTACATCAGTTTGGCCAAACATTAGCTGAACAGATCAAGGCTGATAAACAATTTCAATTTGGAAATATTGGTGTGTTTCAAATAAGTAAATCTGGTCGATTGCAATTTGAGCCGAATAAAGCGATCAATTTTGATTTAAATCAATATGGATTAACGCCAGTGAGTTTAGGCACCTTGAAAAAGAAACCCGTCTTGCAGGAAAGCCCAGTTGAGAAGTCGGCAGTCGATTTGCCAACCTTCCAACCTGAGCCTAAACGAACTCGTCAACATCAATTTTACACGTATGTGTTGTTGGCCTTTTTCTTCGGAGGAATTGCTGCCTATTATTTGACCGAGCCAAACTCACGCTACGTGAATAGTTCGTTCAGCCCTTTAACGATTCGGATTAAGAAAACAAAGCCAGCAGCTCCAGCTAAATTAGCCGTGGTAGAAACGCTTAAAAAAGAACCGGTTGCGGCAGTACAGGAAGAAATAGAACAACCAGAAACTGGGGGTGGGATTTTTTTAGTAGCCGGAAGTTTTAAAACGGAATCAAAAGCAGCGACTTGCCAGGCGGAACTTGTGGCCAAAGGATTTGAAAATGTGCAAATTATTGAGAAGAAAGCAGGCGAGGGGCATTACCGGGTAAGTGTGGGAGAAGTAGCGGATTTTGATGCAGGTTATGCGGCAGCCGCGCGCCTGAAGGCAGAAAAGAAATTAGATATTTGGGTTTACAAAAGATAAGATATGAGCATCAGCTATTCACAAAAAGACTTTGAGAAAAAGAATCAACGTAAAGCATTCGTTATCACTTTGCTGATTAATGCTGTGTTGTTTCTATTGATTTGGCAGGTTCAAATTTGGAATGAATCACCTACACCTAAAATTCCGACGATGGAAGATGGTTCAGCTGGTGAAATTTCGTTTGAACAAGAACCTCCTGCACCTGAACCTCAATCGCAAAAAGAAATTACGCAAACGACAGAAGCAGAACAAGCGAATACAGTTCCGCCTTTAACGAGTACCGTAGAAAGCCCCGTGATGGTGAAACAAAGTCCACCCGTGGTAGCCAAGGAAGAAAAGGAAGCTGAACCAGTCGTAGATTTAAACTTAACGATGGGTAAGCGTTCACCACGCGCAACGTCAGGAGGAAGTGGTACCGGAACAGGTTCGGGTACAGGAACTGGTAAGGGTACCGGCACAGGAATCGGTGGAGGAGGAAATGGGAGTGGATCTGGTTCAGGAAATGGAGAAGGTAAAATTGCTCAAGATTGGACATTTGATACCAAATCATTAAATGGAATTGATAATGGTTCTGAAACGGGCGAAATCACCTTTTTTATTCGTATCAACGAAAAAGGTAATGTAACAGAAATCCGTATTGATCGCACAAACGTTAAATTATCGTTAGCTGAGCGCTATAAAAAATTGATTAAGAATGCACGTTTTTATCCAAAGAGTGACGGAATTAGTCGGGGAGCTAGTGGATTCAAAACGATTAAAATTGTGCCTACCAACTAATTATGACGCGTTTTGAAGAAGTCATCAACTTCTTGTATGCCCAATTACCTGTTTTTCATCGGGAAGGGAAAAAGGCTTATAAACCAGGTTTAGGCAATATAGAGAGCCTTTCGGCCCAATTAGGGAATCCGCACGAGGCATTTAAATCCTTGCATATTGCAGGTACAAATGGCAAGGGGAGCAGTTCGCATTTTATGGCCTCCATCTTACAAGAACATGGCTATAAAGTAGGACTTTACACATCTCCTCACCTTAAATCCTTTACTGAACGAATCAAAATCAATGGGCAAGAGATTGATAAACAATGGATTGTCGATTTCTTTGATCAATACCAGCCTTTGTTAGCATCCATCCGTCCTAGTTTTTTTGAATGGACGGTTATCATGGCCTTCCAATATTTCAAGGAGCAACAAGTTGATTTTGCCATCATTGAAACGGGTTTAGGCGGTCGATTGGATTCCACCAACATCATCAATCCGCTTGGATGTTTAATAACCAATATCGGCTATGATCATCAGGATATTTTGGGAGATAGTCTCGAATTAATTGCAGGCGAAAAAGCGGGTATTATCAAAGCCAATACGCCGGTTTGCATCAGTGAAAAGCAGATAGAAACTACCACAATTTTTCAAGCGAAAGCTAATTCCGAACATGCTAACCTTCGATTTGCCAGTGAAAAGGTACATGTAGGTGATCCTGAGTTTAAGAAAGCAGGCATGCAATTGGAAGTAGGAACAACTACCTGGGGAAAATTCATTTTGGAAAGTCCCTATGCAGGAATTTACCAAGTCAATAACTTGCGAGGCGTGATTGCTTGGTGTGAGCAATTAAATGAATTAGGAATCATTCCATTTGAATTGCAAAAGATTCAGACAGGAATTGCTGCATGTCGGAAAAATACCATGTTACGAGGTCGCTGGGAGGTTTATCAGGAAAACCCATGGATTGTAGCTGATACGGGACATAATGAATCTGGGATTACGCAGATTTTGGAACAAGTGAAGCAGTTTCATCCGAGTCATTTGACAATTATATTAGGCATGGTCGCCGACAAAGACATTGATCGGGTTTTGAAACTATTCCCCAAAGAAGCAGCTTATCTATTCACTGAAGCGCATAATCCGCGGGCATTGAAGGCAGATAAATTGCAGGAAATGGCTAGTCGGCATGGCTTAACAGGGCAATTAGCGGAAAATGTGAATCAGGCCATTAAGCTTGCGTGCAAAAGTGAATCCGATTTTATTTTAATTACAGGCAGCACATATTTAGTAGCTGAAATAGAAGAAACGTTTTGAGTAGACAGAAAACATATAAATACGAATGGGCGGAGCGATTAGATAGTGTTATTCAATCCCCGAAACCATTCTTTTCCGCTTGCCAAGGAAATTGGAATCAGACATACTTTAAGAATTCCCATAAGCTCGTGGTCGAATTAGGCTGCGGTCGGGGAGAATACACGAATGGTTTGGGCAAATTGTTTCCCAACATGAATTTCATTGGTGTCGATATCAAAGGTGATCGATTAGCAGCCGGAGGTAGAGAAGCAGATGCATTAGGATTAACCAATGTAGGATTTTTACGCATTCAGATTCAATTCATTGAAGATTTTTTTCTGCCAAATGAAATCGATGAAATCTGGATTACCTTTCCGGATCCTCGAATGAAAGATCGTGATGAGAAGAAGCGCCTGACATTCCCATTTTTCCTGGAGAAATATTTACGACTTTTAAAACCGGATGGAATCATCCATTTGAAAACAGATTCAGAACCTTTTTTCGATTATTCGATGGAGCAGTTCCGAGCTTATGGTTTACCCATTTTGGCCGAGACCAAAAATCTCTATGAGTCGGAGTGGTATGATGATCATTTCGGAATCAAGACGCGCTTTGAAAAAATTTGGTATGACAAGGGCTATTCGATTAACTATGCACGCATACAAAACAAAAAAGAGGCCTAGGCCTCTTTTTTATTATTCGAATATGAATTATCCAACACGTGCGATCAAATCAGCAGCGCGAGAAGAATAACCGAATTCGTTGTCATACCAACCAACAACTTTCACTAGGTTACCCATAGCAGTTGTCAATTTTGAATCTAAGATACAAGAGTGTTGGTTTCCGATGATATCGATAGAAACGATTTCGTCAGTTGTGAATTCCAAGATACCTTTCATTGGGCCATCAGCAGCAGCTTTCAAAGCAGCGTTGATTTCAGCAACTGTAGCATCTTTCTTCAAAACAGCTGTAAAGTCAGTTACAGAACCGTCTGGAGTAGGAACACGCATCGCGTTACCATCTAATTTACCTTTCAAGTGTGGCAATACTAAACCAACCGCTTTAGCAGCTCCTGTAGATGTAGGAATGATTGAGTAAGCAGCAGCACGAGAACGACGTAAGTCGGAGTGAGGAGCATCTTGTAAGTTCTGATCAGCTGTGTAAGCGTGAACAGTTGTCATAAATCCTTTTTCGATTCCGAAAGCATCATCTAAAACTTTAGCCATTGGAGCTAAACAGTTTGTTGTACATGAAGCGTTTGAAATGATTGTCATATCATCTGTTAATGTATCATCATTAACACCTAATACAACTGTAGGAATATCACCTTTCGCAGGAGCAGAGATAATTACTTTACGTGCACCAGCAGTTAAGTGTTGGCCAGCACCATCTTGATCGATGAAACGACCTGTTGATTCTAACACAACATCAATTCCTAAAGCACCCCAAGGCAATTGCTTAGGATCACGCTCAGCGAAAGCTTTAATTACGTGACCATTTACAGTAATGCTATCAGCATCAGAAGTAACAGTTCCGTTAAAACGTCCATGAACTGAATCGTACTTTAATAAATGTACTAAAGTAGCGTTGTCAGTTAAATCGTTAATAGCTACGATTTCTACATTTTCTTTTTCCAATAAACGACGGAAAGTAAGTCGACCGATGCGACCAAAACCATTAATGGCAACTTTAATTTTTTTCATTGAATGAATTAATTTGATTTCCTTATTAAAAATCAAAAATAGCTTTTTCATTGAACAATTCCAAGAATATCGTAATAAAACCGCTATTTAATCGTTTTAAATACACAATTCAACAATTGTAAACGCAATAATTTTACTTAGCCAAAAAGCTAATTGTAACATTTTTCAGCAAAATTATCTCGGATACGTTTTTTATTCAAGATAATTTTGCATATTTGTATAAGCGAATGCCGCGCGGATCGAGTGGGGCAGGGGAGTGACAGAATGTCATTTGTCTATTTTGCTAATTTCAAGCACATATTTCCACGATATATTATTCTGCCACAATTATCAACTAACTGATAATCAGTAATTTAACTAATTAAAGTTTAAGTTAAATTTATGTGCTCTTTTTGAGCTTAAAATGGCTTTACACTGAGAAATCCCATTTTAAATTTTTCAATCCACTTCGATAAAATCCTATTTATTGGTAATTTGCATCTTCAAATTTTGGATACTTAACATATGAATTCAGTAGAACAGATCATTTTATCGGCGTGGGACGCTCCAGAAACAAGAAATACGCCTGCAGTCGTTGCTGCGATTGAAGAAGTTGTAGCAAAAGTGGATGCAGGAGAATTAAGAACTGCGGAGCCATTAGCCGATGGAAGCTGGCAGGTTAACGAGTGGGTAAAGAAAGCAATCGTAATGTATTTCCCGATTCGCCAAATGGAAGTAAGTGAAGTTGGCATTTTCGAATACCACGATAAAATGCGTTTAAAGACTAACTATAAGGAATTGGGCGTACGTGTTGTACCTCCAGCTGTAGCACGATATGGCGCATTTTTGGCGAAAGGAACGATCCTTATGCCATCTTACGTGAATATCGGTGCTTATGTTGACGAAGGAACTATGGTAGATACTTGGGCAACGGTAGGAAGTTGTGCGCAAATCGGGAAGCATGTACACCTAAGTGGTGGCGTGGGAATCGGTGGTGTATTAGAACCACCTCAAGCAGCTCCAGTGATTATTGAAGATGGTGCAGAAATCAATTGCCTTGCTAAGCATGGGATGCATTTAGGAGACCGAGTGAGTATTGGCAAGTATGCGATTATTCGTCCTTCTAATATTTATGGTGGTCCTATTGGAGAAGGTTTGGTGATGGGTAATCATTCAAATATTGGTCCTTACAATTATATTGGTTGTTCTGGTAAAATCACTATCGGTAATAATGTAATGTTGGCACCTCGTGTGAGTATTTATGCCGAGAACCATGTATTTGACAATCCTACTATCACCATTAAAGAACAAGGTGTGACTAAAATAGATGTAGTGATTGAAGATGATTGTTGGATTGCTGCCAATGCAGTGATTCTTGCAGGGGTTAGAATAGGCAGAGGCTCTGTTGTTGCAGCAGGGAGTGTAGTGAATGAAGATGTACCTCCTTTTTCCGTTGTTGCGGGTGTTCCTGCTCGTGTGATTAAATCTCGTTTAGGCTAATGCGCATTTTATTTTTACATAGTTCTTCTGATGTGTATGGTGCCAGTAAAATATTTTTACAAACGGTGGCGATTGCACAAAAAAATGGTCATACTCCTGTTGTAGTGCTTTCAAATAAAGGTACACTCGAACAAAGCCTTATCAGAATGGGCGTGGATGTGCATATTGTTAATCTTGGTATTATTCGTCGTCAATATTTTAATCTTACTGGTATCATTAACCGTTTTCAAAAATGGCGTACCGCTTATCGAGTATTGACTTCCATCATTCAGTCTCATAACATTGACACCATCTACTCGAATACGGCTGCTGTATTGATTGGTGGTTTTGTTGCACGTCGCAATGGACTAAAACATATTTGGCATATTCATGAGATTATAGAAAAGCCTGCCTTTCTTCATCGTTTTTTAGCAGGACGTTTTCGTGCTACCGCAGATCAATTAATTGTGGTCTCTAAAGCGGTTGAGCAACATTGGAAGCATGCATTGCCCTCAACTAAAATGGTACAAATTTACAATGGCATTGAGCCAGTGGAAGTCTCATCCCAACCTAGTTTTAAAGAAAGTCCGTCAATTCCCGATAATGCCATAGTGATTGGTATGGCTGCAAGAATTCATTATTGGAAAGGCCAATCTTATTTTATGGAGATAGCGCGTGCTCTTTTATCCTTCCAACATCAATCAGCTGCCAATCATCCGCCTATTTATTTTTTAATTGCAGGGGATCCTTTCCCTGGTTATGAATATTTATTAGATCAATTACAAGCTCAATTAAATGATCCCATTTTTAAGGACCGTGTTTTTTATGTAGGTCTGGTAAAAGAAATGGATGTATTTTATCGTTCTATTGATTTGTTGATTTTACCTTCTCAATTACCTGATC
>CALLKB010000137.1 GCA_938008575.1 uncultured Cytophagaceae bacterium
ATTCCTTTCGAACCGCATCAGGGATCGATTTTTGCCTCGATAAAATCCACAAGTAGGATATATTCTCACCCGCGACTAAAGCATATTGGTAATTCGAATCCAAGGCTACCACATTATATCCGCCATAAAAGGGTCCGAAAAACGATACCTTCAACATCCCGACGTCCTCAGGTCCCACAAATTTAGCTTTGCCTGTAGACTCCTTCCACACCTTTTTAAAGGGTTCATATCCCCGATTGACAACCTTGATACTCCCGTCTTCATTCAACGAATAATTGGCCGTAGTATTGACCAAATTCCTTTCAAAATAAAAATCCAAGCGAGCAACTTCATACCAAGTCCCCAAATAGTTAGACTGATCAAACTGCGTAACGGCTTTCGCTCCTGCGGGAATCGTGGCGTTCGAACAAGCCCAACACAACATAACGGTCGAGATTAAAAGTAAACTAGGTAGATATTTTTTCATATGTATTAGCATGAGATTTCTTAAAGAAACGCCTCAGGATGCACCTCCTCATGCCCCGTGTGATCTTGGTAAAATTTGGCAATGCGCAACAAAGTTCCTTCATCATATAATTTCCCCACAAACGAAATTCCCGTAGGCAAGTGGCTCTTCGCATCAAAACCCGTGGGCACACAAACCACCGGATGGCCGGTGAGGTTGGTGATGGCCGACTGGTTTCCTCCGCCCCGAGAAGGGCAAATAATGGCATCGAATTGAGAAACTACCTCATTCACTTTTTGCATCAACAAATAACGGTGCCGCTGCGCATTGATGTATTCAACCGCAGGAACAAACCGAGCCGTCCGGAATTGATTCGGCCAGTCATTTTTAGTTTGTCGGGTCAGTTGGTCGTCGATGTTGTTCCGCGTCAACTCATCAAATTGCGCTGCACATTCCGCACCAATCACCACATCCATAATATTGAACGGATACGCTTTTTCATCCGGAAACTCTACAGGAATCAATTGAACCCCTTGTTTCTTCAAATCCGCCAAGACCTTCCATTCATTCCGCGTGGTATCCGTAATTTTGTCAAAATAGTTTTTGGCATATCCGATTTTCATCCCTTTCACCGAGCGATTTGCCTGGTAATTAAACGGCATATTCACTGCCGCCAAATCCTTCCCATCGCTTCCATGTAGATAATGAAAAACGATGGCGGCATCATTGGCCGACCGACAAATAGGACCTACCTTATCCAAGCTATAACTCAATGCCATGGCGCCGGACCGACTAATACTCCCAAAGGTTGGTCGGAGCCCCGTTGCCCCACAAGTAGTCGCAGGCGAGACAATACTGCCCCAAGTTTCCGTACCAATCGCAAACGGAACTAAGCCCGCCACCGTCGCTGATGCAGATCCTGCGGATGAACCTGAGGACCCAACATTCAAATTCCAAGGGTTTTTCGTTCGCCCACCGTACCAATAATCCCCCATGGCTAAAGCTCCGAGTGTAAATTTGGCCACGAGTACAGCGCCTGCTTCTTTCAATTTGGTATACACATAAGCATCTTCATCAATCACCTGATCTTTGTATGGAGCAGCTCCCCAAGTCGTTTTGGTACCTTTGACAGCAAATAAATCCTTCAAACCGTACGGAATCCCATGCAACAAACCCCGGTATTTCCCCGCCGAAATTTCTTTGTCGGCCTGTCTAGCCTGCCCTAAAGCAATCTCCTCCTGCACACTAATCACACATTGCAAACTAGGTCCATGCGCTTTGATTCGCGCGATAAAAAACTCCGTCAGCGCGACCGACGAAATTTGCTTCGTTTTGATTAAATAGGCTAATTGATCGATGGAATAAAAAGCTAAATCGTTTTTATTTTTGGGTAAGGTCGCACGAACGCTTGGCCAAACAACGGGGCGTTGCGTTTGATCGAATTTCATGCCGGGAAGTTTTGGACTTTGCCAAAGACTCAAAGGAACATTGTTATTCAACGAAAGACCGTGCATGGCTTTGTAATTGGCCAAATTATCCAATACATCTGTGTAAAGAGTATCTAATTCCTGGGAAGTAAAGCTTAAATCAAACAGATTAGCGGCCCCGGTTAAATCCGATTTTGTCTGAGCAAAAACGGGCGAAGCAAACAAAAGAAGGAAGATTATTTTTTTCATATCTATTTACAACTTGTTTAGCGCATGGATTGTTTTTTCGCAAGCGACAAGCGCAAGTTAAAAATGGATATCGAAATTCCCGACATCCCACATGAAACATAAAACAGGTAATTCGTCGAGAACAATAGTTTAATCTAGCTTTGAGTATTTTATCACTAAATTTGACCTATCAATTATTACTCTTTAGTAAAAATCATGCCTAAAAAGATAAAAATATCGGTCCTCATGGCGGTATTTAATACGGAATTTCATTTGACTAAAAGAGCTATTGATTCTGTTTTAGGGCAAGATTTTCAGGATTTTGAACTGATTATTATCGACGACGGTAGTACCAAAAACGATCGCAAATCGCTATTGGAATACATTGAGCTACACGAAGATAAAATCGCCTACATTCGTCACCGAAATCGGGGACAAGCAGCATCCATCAATCGAGGAGTCATTAATAGCATCGGGGAATACATCACCATTTTAGATAGTGACGATGAATACAAACCCTTTCATTTAAGCGCGTGTCTGCAAGAAATGGAAAATGCGGATTTGATATGTTCCACCACGGAGACCGTCGTCGATTCCATCGAGGATTATTATGTCCCGGATAAGAATGACCTGAGCAAACCCATTCATTTGGACGATGCGATTCTTTTTGGGACTTTGTTTGGCCATCAGAAAGTATTTAAAACGATCGATTTCGAAGGTGGATTTGCCGCGGATTCCGCATTTTATGAAAAAGCAAAAGTCCTGTTTAACGTGAAGAAGGTGAACCAAAAGTCCTATATCTACTACCGGAATAATCCGAATAGCTCTTGTGCTGTTTTGAAAAGGGAATTAGCGTCAAATACCATTTAATGCCGACCCATACTCACCTCATCATGGCCTGCCATTTAACGGGCATTTATGATGTTAATCGGAACACGACCCTCGCGGACGACTCCTATGAATTAGTTCAGGCATGGGCGGAATCTGTCGCGCTGACTAATCTCCGCGGGATTATCTTTCACAATAATTTTTCAGTGGAGACATGCAAACGCTACAGCAATGCACATATCTCATTCAAAAAAGTATACTACAATCCGGAATTTAATCCCAATGTATTTCGCTATTTCGTTTACCGCGATTATCTCGCGCAATGTACGGATCCCATTCAGGGTGTTTTTGTGACGGATGTTTCCGATGTTACTTTAGCCCAAAACCCATTTGAAGACGCCTTTTTTAAGGAAAATCAAAACACACTTTTTTGTGGCGATGAACCTAAAACGCTGCATAACGAATGGATGATTGCCCACGCTGAACACCTGCGTGGACAAATTCAAGATTACCAGGCCTACGAAGAACGATTTGCCAAAGAACCGCTCTTAAACTGTGGTATATTTGGCGGATCCTTCCCTGTCTTTTTCGAATTCCTGAAGCAATTATGTGAAATACACGATCGTTATAATCGCACAAACAAAACAGCCTATACGGGAGACATGGGGGCATTCAATTACCTAGCTAGAACCAATTTTAACGAAAATTTACGCCATGGATTTCCGGTGAATACCGTTTTCAAAGCATACGAAAATGATCGCATGGATTGTTGGTTCCGGCATAAGTAATATTCGAACTGATTAACGTTTCGCAGGCAAAGCACTTAACACCCGTTGGATTAAACCATCCAAGGACTTATCCTCAATCCAGCGGGCCACCAGCACGATATCATTTTCCGAATCCACGTAAATGGCATTTGTCCCATTACCAATATGCGCATAAGCACTCGCAGGCGCTGAAGGATATAATTTGCTATCCGTGTTTAAGAAATAATTCATAAAACCATATCCACGGTTGACCGCTCCCGGCGTCGTCGCTTTACGAATCCATTCTTCTGATAAAATTTGCTTGCCATTCCAATTTCCTTTTCGCAGAGTTAGGAGCCCCAGACGTGCCATATCGTAGGCATTGATAAACATCCCGCCGCCAAAATGGCCACCCCCACTCACAGATTGAATCAATTTTCCATCCACAACAATCCAAGCATTTATATAGCCCGTCCACGCCCAGGTATTGGACGCCCCGATCGGGTTCATGATCTGCTCACGCAACACTTCAGGTAATGGTTTTCGCCAAACCAAGGTAGCCGCCAATGCCAAAGCATTTACACGTGTGTCATTGTATTTGTAAACCGTGCCCGGCTCAAAACGCTTGCGGGTCAACCATTCCGCCGGCTTATCCGAAGGACGATCCGCCCAATCCGGCTTTCCCCATAAAACACCTTCCCAATCGCTGGTTTGACGCAATAAATGATCCCAAGTAATTTTCCGATTATGCTCCGTTTCAAACGGATAAAGGAAGGATGTTTTCGCAATCGGATTTTGATTTGCCTGAATGCCTTCGGAATTCAGTACCTCCACAGGCGGTAAATACCCGTGAACCTTATCATCCAAGGAAGCAATGAGGCCCTTGTCATAAGCCAAGCCCACCACCGACGAAACCATACTCTTTGTAACACTATGCGTCATTTCCACCGAAGAAGGGTTCCCCCATTCCGCGACGATGTATCCCTTATAAACGATAATTCCGGCCGCAGGACCTCGGTCAGCCATGGGCCCAATCGGATCCGAAAAAGGTTCCTTGCCATACTGCATCGCCTGTGAAAGCCATAAATTTTTCGGCAAGCTACTCTCATTGCTTTGGGCAAATCGAATCGCCTCGTTTAATTTCGCGGTATCTAATTGAAAATAGTCCGGGGCCTTATGCTCCCAGGATTTGGCAGATGGATAATAGAATTTCTGTGCATGCGCTGAAAAGACCAACCCCAAAAACAATAATAAAAGGCACTTATTCATACATTTCATTCGTTATCGACTCTCGTATAATTGATTAAATACCATCTTAAATGTATTGTGCGTCTGCGCTCTAAAAGTTACTTCAGGTCCATAGACGAACAAATTCCCTTTGCCTACTTTCGCTTGAAATGCCGCGATGCCATCTTCCAAATAGGTTTGGCCAAATGCCCATCCACTACGTAAGGTTTTCTCAGAAGCATACCAAGCCAATGGAATTAAACTGCCATGCGCAATGGCCTCCGCCGATAATTTAAAGACTGGACTCGCGCTGAAATAAACATCTGCTTTCGACGTCATACCCCAGTTGGCCTCCACCGCATCATCCACCGCAACTTGCATCACACTTCCTGGAATGTAAAATTTCTCACCCGGCAAATCGCGTTCCTTACCAGCCACAACTTCCACCAAGGCATTTTTTACGGGCAAATTCAGGTGATAGGCTAGATTTGAACTGGAACCGATCGTAATAATATCTCCCCCCTCTTCCAAGAATGCGCGTAAGGCAGGAATGGATTTGGCAACGGTAATTTTTCCCATGGTCGCGCGATATTCCTCAGGAATATCAGTTTCTACAGGTTCTTTAGACGTATTCTCGCCAGCTGTTTCAGGTTTTAGACCAGGAATTGCGCGGGTAACAAAGATGAGCGCGTCAAATTTAGCATGCAGATTTCCTTTGTCGATTTCTTTGGCGAAGACCAGTTTAAAATCAAAATGATGTTGTTCTAAAATCCAACGCAACCAACCTGAGGGCATTGACCCGCCATAGACATCCCACAAACCGATCCGCTTAGCTCCCAATTTTTTTGATGCCTGCTGAGGCATGTTTGCCAACGGTGAAATTTTCACGGTTGCTTTAGCAAGAATGGCTGCAACAGCCGTGCTATGTTTTAGCCAGAAAGATTCTTTGGTTTTAGTAACCTCGATTCCAGCTTTTAGCAGGTCGTTCAACAGGGTATATGACGCGTTATCCGAACTTGGGAAAGCATAATAATTAGCGGTTTCAAACGCCGGACTTGCCTGTTGGAGCTGACCATAAGGGATGGTTTCCAACGGGGCTGGCAGGTCGGTCAATATCCGATCAAACTGAATCCCCATGGTAAAGGCCGGTGTCCATCCCGCAGAATCATACGGACGAACGGGAGGGCCGCCTGGGTATTGAAAATCATTGGGATGATCTTGTGGCTCAAACATGTCGATGACATGCGGACGGAATGCTTGATTTGTCTTCACGACATACGAACCTTGTGGATAAGTTTTGCCGTTCACTTCAAAAGCCTTGGTCGCTTTCTCCACGCGAATACCGCTTTTAATCAAGATATTCACAAAGGCCAAACGTGTCGTCGATTGATCCGCCGTGATAATGTAAGCGCGCGCATCCCGCGTTTCCGGATTCTTATATACGACTGAAAATAAACTATCGCTTTTGGTCTTGAGATTGTTTCCCGCAATTCCCGTTAATTTTTCCACTTTATTCGGCGACAACGTCCAATAATCTTTAGACCCTAGTTCAATGGATTTACGGCCCATTTTATAAATATTCATTAAGACCTCTTCCCGGTAACGCGTCGCATAATTCAGCACGGCATAGTTGAGCGATAACGAATAGTCGATGGAATTCTTGAAAAACCATTTGCGAGGTGTGATCGGAAAAGGCGTCGCTGAATTGGGAATCAAACGATTGGGCACCAAAGGGATATTTTGCGGCGTCGGGCTACCGATGATTTCTGTCAATAGGCCAATAATGTTATGGTAATAAGCCGTCGTACGTAATCCCCCGTTCCACCAAGTAGAGTAAACGGAACCGGACTTCATCGTGTAACCGGGTTTGTCCTCAGCATTTAAGCGCGAACTCATCGCGGCGCCAAGGGCGTCGATGCCGGTGACCAACAAAGGATCGTAGACATAATTAAATGGATCTCTATACGGAGGACCGGCTACAACTGTTCCTTCTGGACCTGTTTGATGGTGATTATATAGAATCTGCGGCATCCATTCGATGTATTGTTGGCGCGCCATATTCGCCGACTCGCTCATATTCATCATGTAGAAATCCCGGTTATTATCATGCCCGATGTATTTTTCATACAGCCGTGGCAAATGTTCCGTCGAGCGTTTCAGCGTGTCTTGTTGGCGCATATACCAGTTGGAGACCAACTCCTGTCCATCCGGATTCGCGTGCACAAAGAGGATAATGGTATTTGCCAAAATACGTTTAGTTTCCTCATCGTTCCGAGTGGTGAATTGATAAATGGATTCGATCCATTGGTGAATACCTACCGTCTCTGTCGCATGCAATCCACCATCAATCCAAACAACGGCTTTGCCCTCTTTGGCCAAAGCTTTTGCTTCTGATTCGCTGAGGCCTTCCGCCCGAGCGAGGCGCTGAGAGATGGCTTTGTATTTTGCTAAGTTCTTGATGTTTTTCGGATCAGAAACGATGACCATGTATTGGTTTCTTCCCTCTTCCGTTTTCCCGATGGATTGTAATTTGACCCGAGGGGAAGCTTTGGCAACTTTCTGTAAATAGGATTCTGTTTGCGTAAATGTGGCTAGGTGATAATTATCCCCGATGGAAAAACCAAAATGCGATTGGGGACTAGGGACTTGAGCAAAAATAAGCTGAGTTACGAATAGAAATAGTAAAGTGATTTTTTTCATAGCGCTGATGTAGGTAAGTTTTAAAGATAGAAAAAAATGCGACAAATTCTTATGCCGACAATTCGTATAATTTTGATTCTTGGTGGTAATACGACTACCCAATACTTATACAAAACAAACTGCCCACAATAAGGCAGACGCTCATTGTAGGCAGTAGACACCTGTAGGAGGCTTTTTACAATTTATTCTTTGATGGCTTTGACAAATCCATCAAACCTCACCACTTTCCCATTTTCAAATCGGAAAGAATCTACCCAAGCCAATTTTTGAGTTTTCCCATCGGGAGTTTCCACATCGGCTTTATCCCAGATATTCACCCATTGATGACCATTTTCTCCGATGGTAGGAATAATGGCAACGATTTCATAATTCTTGAATTTTACTTGAGCAAAACTCTTTTGCATAAAATCGAGAATAGCCGCTTTGCCTTTGATCGTAGTCCCATCTTCATTGTGGAATACCGCTGTATCAGCGATAATTTCACCAGCCTTTTGGTAATCTTGTGCAAAAAGATCTTGATGAAATTTCTCCGCTAGTAAAGCATTATTGGGATCCCCTATTTTAAAGTTATCCGTGTAGGTAGGTTTGTAAATGTGAACAATAGCGTTTGCTGTTTCTTCTTTTTTTGCCTCTGTACATGCAAGCATAGTTGCTGCAGTAAGTAATGATAATACAATCTTTTTCATAGTTGAACGTATTTTTAAGGAAAATTAAAATTTCTTACTTCTTTTCAGCTGCAGCTTTTGCAGCTAATTCATCCATAATAAGTTTGGTATCATAAAAATGAATTTCCTTAGCCTCCTTATCATTTACCCACAAAATGGCCTCATGAACTGGAATCAAAATATCCTTCCCACTGTATTTCCCTTTGGCCGTAAAGATCGCCCATATATTCGTCCAAACTTCACCATTGTTTAAAGTCAACGTAGTCACACGTAAACTTCCGAAATTTGAATTCTCCCATAAGTTTTGATTGGAGAAAAAGTCAGCCAAATAGGCTTTTTTCCCAACCAAATCAGCCGTCGTATCGCTAGGATAATAAACTTGAATATTTTCGGCTAATTCGTCTCCCTTGAATGTGGAATCCTTGGTTTGATAAGCCTTGATTTGCGCATGGATAGATTTAGTTTTTTCATCTAAAGTGGTCATCGTTCCACCCAAGGAATCTGTTTCCGCGGCATCCGTTTTAACGGCTTCTGTTTTTTGTTGGCCACAAGCAAACAAAGCCGCAGCTACAACAACCATCATCATTAATTTTTTCATTGTTTTTGTTTTTTAAGTTTTTGAGTAATCCAACGAACTTAACCTGATGTATCAAAGATGACATCAGAAACAATGGAAAAATATGTTCCCAAATCTCAAATGGGAACAAAAAAAAGATAGGGGAAGTTAAGCCAGGTCGTATCAATAGCTAACGCGACGCCCTTAGACTCCCCCAAGAAATTAGCACCCATAATCACTGCCTTATCGATTTTCTCTGGATGTATCAAGGCTAATTCCAATGCGATATCTCCCCCATCGCTCCAGCCCACAAATTTGGCTTTCTTCACATGCAATTGATCCATAAATCCATTCACATCTAAGGCCATTTGTGCATAGGTCAGCTCCTTCAAATCACTATCCGTCGTTCTGCCTTGGGAACGCGAATCAACAGCAATAACACGGTATTTTTTTAGAAAAAGCAGCAATCATTCCGCCCATTGTTTCAATATTTCCATAGCCCCCATGCAATAATATCAAGGGCTCCCCTTTTCCATATATCTCATAATACATAGAAATGTCACCCACTTGAATTCGTTTACCCACAGCTGAATTTGATCCATAAGGAATCTGCGCTGCTAACGTCATTGTCAACAATAACAATACGGTTGTAAATAATGCTCTCATACTTATTTAATTAAACTCTTCATTACCCAGGACTTAAAATTCGTCCGAATGTTTGTTGGTGCAGTCGATGGCCGCTGGTATAATAACATAGCAATCAGCTCATGTATTGGATCAATAAAGAATATCGGACCCGTAGCCCCACTCCAATATATCGTACCGGCAGGGCGTGGGTCATTACCAATTTCCTTGCGTTTAATCGCATAACCAAAGGTAAAACCGTTGTTCTTTAAATCATCCGTGGGCGTAATTGCCGCCTCTAAATTCAACGGTGTTTGATCCGTTTTCATCATAGCAATCGTGGAAGGCTTCGCAATACGCACGCCATTCAACTCGCCATCTTGAACGACCATTTGGCAAAATTTAAAATAATCCAAGGCAGTCGAATGCAATCCACCGGATCCGGAATAATAGGTCTTAGAACCACTGATCCGAATACTTTTTTCTGAACCGGGATCGATTAATGCCAAACCTCCCTTGCCATCCGGCTGGTAATAGGACGTAAATCGTGGGGCATCTTTAGCTTCTAAGAAAAAATGTGTGTCCTTCATGCCGAGCGGATCCAGAATTCGTTTTTGTACAAAATCTTGAAATGGCATGCCACTGATCACTTCCACGATTCGTCCTGCGACTAATAAACCTGGACCATAAATCCAGCCTTCACCGGGTTCATGTGTCAAAGGCAATTTGGCTAATTTCTTGACATAATTTTCGATATTACTGCTGTAGGCATTTTTCGTAATCGCAGCATATGCCTCGGGCATATTTCCCCCGTAAGCACTTGGTTGGCCCGTTGTGTGTGTCAACACATGACGAATCAACATGGGCTTTGTTGCTTCGCGTGTCTTAAACATCCACATGCCGTCAACGCTATCTTTCGATACTAAAACTTGTTGGGATGCAAACTCAGGCAAATACTTGCTCACGGGATCATTTGGCTTACATTTTCCGTCTTCCATCAGCAACAATAAAGCCAATGTCGCGATCGGTTTCGTCATGGAGGCCAATCGAAAAATAGCATCTTTTTGCATGGGAACATGTGTCTCCATTTGAGACTCCCCTTTCGCCTCAAAATGAACAATTTTACCTTTGCGCGCGATCAAGGTTACTGCTCCGGCAATTTCTTTTTGTTGGATACTTTTTGAAACTTCTTGTTGAAATTCATCCAATACTTTTTGATCAAAACCCAATGCCTTCACTTCTGAAGGCTTTGCCACATCCGTCGTTACGAGCTTTGATTCAGCTGTTTTTATCCCTGCATACACGCCTTTTCTAAACTCATCCCCAAAATAGAATTGATAAGGATTAGGCGTACCCAAGGAACCTATTTGAGTCATGAAAATCCCAATGACTTCATCCTTAGGATTGATGAAAAAATGCGTGGAATTAGCCCCGCTCCAAAAGTATTCTCCCGCAGAAACATTCGGTTTATTGGCCACCATGGGATTTATCAAAATCCCAAAGCCCAAACCAAAACCATAACCTGGTTCTAGGTTTGTACTTCCATCCTCATCTAATGAAATGCCATTGGCAATTTTATAAATACGCGATGTTTGATCCGGTTTACGAGTGATTTCCGCTGTAACATCTGTCCGCATCAACTGCAAGGTCTCTTTTTTCAAAATTCGCTTCCCATGTAATTCTCCATGATGGTATAGCATTTTGGCAAAGGTCAAATAATCCTCCATCGTTCCCCACAAGGCATTTACACCGGCAAAAACGGTAACATTTTTGCGTGCAGGTTGCATGTTGGATCGAACCAAATTTTTTCCGTTTTGAAAATCATACACCACCATCGCCCGTTTTTCTTGGGCCTCATTTAAATTATAACCCATATCCTTCATCCCCAAGGGCTGAAAAATGGTCTTCTTCAGATAGGCATCTGTAGTTTCTCCTGTCAGCACCTCGATCAACCGAGAAGCCACATCTGGTCCAAATGAATAATTCCATTTCGTACCAGGCTGATATGACAACGGAATTTTAGCTAAGGCCGCAACCCTTTTCTCAATCGTTGTCAAACTTTGATCATATAAAATCGTATTCCAAATATCTCGATCCATCTTCACCTGTGTTATGCCATGCGACATACCCGAAGTATGACTGATCAACTGCCGGATTGTAATTCTGCTTTTCGCAGGAATCAAACTGCTTCTCATTCCCTGGTTCACATCTTGTACAACACTTAAGTTTTTAAATTCGGGTAAGTAATTCTCCACGGGGTCATCCAATGAGAACTTACCTTGTTCATAAAGTGTCATAAGCGCCACAGTGATCACGGGCTTGGACATCGATTGCAAGTAATATATTTCCTTGCCGGTCATGGGAACCTTATTTTCCGCATCTCGATCTCCATAAAATTTATTAAATACTACCTTGTTCTTATGGTAAACGAGGCCATGAACGCCTTTCAATTTATTGGCTTGCACCTCTTGTTTAAGAAATTGATTCAGCGATTCAAAATTTTGCGCAAGCGTAACTTGAACACAAAAAAACAGGAGAAAAAGTAGACGTAAGATCTTCATAAAATGAGTTAATTAGTTGCTAAATAGGTATCAATATGTGCTAATAAAGGATCGGATTTTTTCTTGATAATTTTAAGATTTAATATACTCAATTTTTGAATGGTACATTTATTCATCAAATACTTGAGGAGGACAGACTTCACATCTTCCGACAATCGTACATTTTTCAAGTCAGTTTCTATGGCTTGTTTATTTGCCGCATACAAGTTGGCATAGGCCGGAGAAAGATTAGCAATGTAATCAAGATCTGGTCGGTTCAGCCACTTCATCAATAAAGCAGGAGGCATCTTCTGCACTAAAAACTCCCAGAATAATTTACCTGCGGAACTCTCTTGATCAAAGGTTCTGAATTCAGCAAAGTCGGCATCTGTTTCGTAGGCGTTTATTTCTTCGATTAATTTCTTGTCTTTGATGTAGCGCAAAGAGCCTGAATTTTTCATCAATTCGAAAATGCGTTTGTCATTGGAAAAACGATAGACCATTAAATCGAGGGAGTTGGCAATGGTCTCGTTCGAGAGATTTTTATCTGCATAAAGCGAAAAATAAAGTTTCTCATTTTGGATTAACACGGGGGTCCCAAATTTCAAGACAGAGTCAATCGCTGTATTATTTCGTTTAATTTCTGTTTTGAATAATTCGAGGTACTCTTTGGCACGGTTATTTTCTATTTGATGTTCCCGGAAATTTTCGGCCAAAAAACCCAGTGTTACCGCCGCAAACAACATGATAAATTCCGTGATGTATTCATTCCACTTCTTAGGTGCGTGGGCATGGTGGTGTACTTCCATCGTATATTAATTTAGGTGGTAGGTTTTAATTAACATATTGTCCAGCTCTATTGCGGCACGCTTTAATTCCTTTGACCGACTGGCAATACCTAAGTTATTGTTGTGCACATACAAGGTTTTATTCAATAAATCGTTAAGTGCTTCAGGGCTATCATTAAATAAAGGAGGATTGCCCGTTGGCCTAGAAAAACGTGCTTCAATATTTCTTGATTGCCCATTTATCACCATATTTTTAAAAACTCGACCATCAAAAATCATTGCCATTTGTTGGCGGTAATTCATGAGTAAATCCTCCGTAAGTTTTTGCAATTCATCCATTTCCTCCACATTATTTTCATAGGCCTGAATCATTTTGATAACCTCTATATTCGAGATCAAGCGCAAGCCACCGGCATTTTTCAATTGCTGAAAACCATTTTTTGAATGATGGAAAAAGAATCGAATGGAGTTCAATCGTGCCAAATAATACAGGTCATTCGTTTGCTTAAAATCTCGATTGCTTAATAGATTCAGCAAGGTATCCTCTCGTTTTAACCTCGTTTGATAAATGGTCGAAACTGTATCCAAATTATTAATATCATTCAATAAGTCTTCATGAACTATTTGAATAAATTTTACTTCTCGCTCCTTTTCAATGGCATGTTCACGTAGATTTTCTGCAAAAAAACCTAGCGTTACCGCTGCAAATAGCATGACAAATTCTGTGATGTATTCCGTCCATTTTTTGGGAATATGGCTGTGGTGGTGTACTTCCATGCTAGGGCAGATTATATTCGTTTTTAATTATTGCCATTAAGTTTTCGGTAGTTTGTAATGCCCGTTTATAGGATCGGATATCTTGTCGGGTTATCGTTTGTTGGCGAGCCAACAAATTTAAATACTCTCTCAAATGTGCCCGATTAATCCGCACAAAACCAGTTTGGGGTATATTATCTTGATTGTCATAGCCATTGTTTTTGATGTAAGCATCCAAAGAATCAAATGCATCTAAGATCTTTTCTTCTAACAAATTGATGTCGCGTGAATTCGTGACAAAGCGGTTATTGGAGGATTCAATTCGGATCCAGCGCATGTCGTAGACATCAATAGAATCAGTCACTCGTTTATTTTGGATTAAACGTAAGCCACCAGAATTTTTCAATTGACTTATCGTGGTTGTATTACGATACGAAATGATCTCCCAAGATACACGTTTAAAATGCTTGACAACCGAAACTGGGACTTGAGTAGCTTGGGGATTGTTTTTGAAAAACAAAAAGAGGGAATCCATTGCCTCCACGCGTTTTTGTTGGTATGGGATAGAGTTTTTTAAATTAGCCTGATCAATCTTCAAATCCGCCAATAACGATTCCATGTATTGACTTTCGCGATGTGATTCGATGTAATGTTCCCTGACGTTTTCTGCGAAAAAACCGAGTGTTACGGCTGTGAACAACATGAGGAATTCGACAAAATATTCTTTCCAATTTTTAGGCGCATGGTGGCCATGGTGTACTTCCATTTTTAATCCTGAATAGCTTGATAGGTTACAACTTTAAACTTTTCTAATAAATCAGCATCGGACATTGGCAACATATTGACCATCAATTGTCCTGTTATTTTTTCTACGGGATCAATCCAGTAAATCGAATAAAAAGCCCCTCCTCCAAAAAATGTACCTACAGAAGTTGGGGATTGCGCACTCGCCTTTTCCGTTGTGATGATAAATCCAAAACCCACTTTATTATTAGGTTGCTGTCCAGGCATGATGAATTCGACATCCCCTATTTGATTACTTCGCATGAGTTTAACACTTGCACGCGATAAAATGCGTTTCCCCTTATAGATACCGTCATTCAGCATCATTTGTAGAAATTGGGCATAATCCATCGCCGTACAAGAAAGACCCGCTCCACCCGAAAAATAGGTACCTTTAAAACTTGGATAAGCGGTATACAATCCCCCGAGCATGGATGTCTCCGTTGGCAACTTCACAATTCCGTTTGATGCAGAACTCGAATGCAACGGAACGATGCGCGACCAGTTTGAAGCAGGTTGGTAAAAGTAGGTATCATTCATTCCAAGCGGGTCAAAAATACGCGTCTTGAAAAATGAGGCTAAATCTTGACCACTTAATACTTCAACTAATCTGCCTAATACATCAATATTCAATCCATACGTCCATTTAGTACCTGGCTGATGCATCAATGGGATAGTACCTAACGTGTTTATTTGATCTGCAAGACGTATTTTGGGATTCGTCACACCGATTCCACCAACAACCCCAAACTTCCCATAAAGCGCACGTGCGGTATCATTGCCGATTTGCGCATATCCAATACCGGAAGTATGTGTAAGTAAATCCCGAATGGTAACAGATCGCTTTGCTGGAACTGTTGTATAACTTGTATCCTTAAAATTGAACGATGCAATTACCCGTGGTGATGCAAAGGAAGGCAAATACTTCTCGATCGGATCATCCAATAGTAGTTTACCTTCCTCATATAACTGCATGATAGCCGTAGCCGTTATTGCCTTCGTTTGAGAGGCAATTCGGAAGATCGCATCGCGTGGCATCGATTTTTGCGTTTCCACGTCAAAATAACCAAAAGCCTTGTGGTAAACTAGTTCATTATTCCGGTGAATAACAGCTACTGCGCCGTTAATAGTTTTGTTTTGAATATAGGTTTCAAGCATCCGATCTATTTGGGACAATCGAGCCGGATTCATATTCCCCTTATGAATAAATTCTTTCGTTTGGCCCAATAAGCCAAATGTAAGGCACATGCATGCCAACGTATAAAATCGATTTTTCACAGACTTAATAAGTATGATAAAACAAGTATCCAAATTGTCTAAAATGGATAGCATACTTCGTGAAAAGCCTGAGAAATTTGTCTAGTATTCAGATGACCTTGTCCAAAAAGATCTTAAATGGCCATTTCTTTCAAATAGAAACTAGGGTTGACACCAACATATTTTTTGAAAGCCGCATAAAACGTGGACCGATTAGAAAATCCACTTTGGTACATATAGGTCTCCAACGTAAATTGATCAAAAGAAGACCGCTGCTCTAAGAAATGATGAATGCGCAATCGATTGATAAATTCGACAAACGAAATTCCGTAATATTTTTTGATCAACTTAGGCAATTTTGAAATTGGTATTTCAAGTGCTTTTGCCATGGCCGACAAATCATATTCGGCAGATAAATAGGCTTTCGATTCTTTAACCTGCTTGTCTAAATTCATAGCAACCAAATCCATGTTGTAAGCAGGGATTATGTTCGGATAGATCTCTTGAATTGACGGGAAGGATTTTCCCTTCGGCAGTATACAGCCATCCATATTTTCCTGCACATTGGGCGTACTGATGAAATAGCTAAACAATAAAA
>CALLKB010000138.1 GCA_938008575.1 uncultured Cytophagaceae bacterium
GAGCGGAACTCTGATGGTTGTAACTCATAAAAATTATCAAGAAGCTGGTTTTTTTTCTACCAAGTATTTACCCAGCAACCCTGCACCTTTGGCAATCCTCAAACCAGGTTTGCCAAAGGTAGTGTGGGGGAGCGGAACTCTGATGGTTGTAACTCATAAAAATTATCAAGAAGCTGGTTTTTTTCTACCAAGTATTTACCCAGCAACCCTGTACCTTTGGCAATCCTCAAACCAGGTTTGCCAAAGGTAACGTGGGGGCAAGAATTGCCAAGGCTCAGTTTAATATCCACCGTGCGCTGTAGCATTTCACAAATTCCCTAAATCTTGTAACTTGCCCTTCTAAACCTATGTCGATGAAAAAAATCCTCTTCTTCCTGGCCGCAGTTTGGGCTTTGCAAGCTTGCACATCCAAAGAAACGAGCGTTTCCTCGTACTTCAATTATGGAGATAGCCTCGAATCCGCAGGCGTCCGCATGATTCCCATTCAAACGCCGAAAGGCACATTCAAGGTTTGGACGAAACGATTTGGCAATAATCCCAAAATCAAAATCTTATTGCTCCATGGCGGTCCTGCCATGACGCATGAATACATGGAATGCTTCGAGACTTTTTTCCAGCGGGAGGGTTTCGAGTTTTATGAATATGACCAATTGGGGTCTTATTATAGCGACCAGCCAACGGATACGACTTTGTGGACCAACGAGCGTTTCGTGGAAGAAGTCGAGCAAGTTCGCATGGCGATCGGGGCTGATGCTTCCAATTTCTACATTTTGGGAAACTCCTGGGGTGGTATTCTGGGGATGGAATATGCGCTGAAATACCAGAAGAATCTGAAAGGTTTGTTGATCTCCAACATGGTCGCTAGCGCACCCGAATATGGAAAATACGCGGATGAGGTGTTGGCCAAACAAATGGACCCACAAATTTTAAAAGAAATCCGAGCGATTGAAGCGAAAAAAGACTTCGCCAATCCCCGCTACATGGAATTACTGATTCCGAATTTTTACCATGAACACATTTGCCGCTTGCAAGAATGGCCAGATGCCCTGAATCGCTCCTTGAAACATGCAAACGGTGTCATTTATACACAAATGCAAGGTCCCAGTGAATTTGGGATTGGAGGTTCTTTGGCAAAATGGGACATCAAAAACCGCTTAAAAGAAATCTCCGTTCCTACCTTGATGATCGGAGGGAAATATGACACGATGGATCCCAAAGCCATGGAAGCACAAAGTAAAATGGTTCAAAAAGGCTCCTATTTATATTGTCCAAACGGAAGCCATCTTTCCATGTGGGATGACCAAAAGGTCTACATGAAAGGTGTCATCGATTTCATCCACAAAGTGGATGTGGGCGCCAATAAAAATCAATCCAAGCAGTCCATCCCAATAGGTGCTCCATCAGGAATGTTAGGTGTTTGCATCGGTTTCCAATCGTTTGGATTCGCCTTAAATTGGTCGATCGTCTGAACGATGTATTTTGCCATGGCTGTCGGCTTAAGGCTATAATTTGCCCGAATCTTCTGTACAAATACTTGCACCTGCGCCGCCGCAAGGGGAGAAATACTAGGTGCATTCAATGTGTTCAATAAGGCCGAAACGACTTTAAAATTGATGGTTTCTTGCGTGGCTTGCAGATAAGAATCTGCATGTGATTTGTTAATCGTTGCTTGCATCAGCCTATCCAAGGTTTCTTCCACGCCCAATTGTTTCGAATCCACGGATTTGTTGCCAGCCAAGCGGGATAGTCGATCCGGATGCAATAATAAGTCCAAGGTAAAATCAGCTGCCGACTCCACCGCTCCCATGGGATCAAAGGTGATGCCCGTTTTTCCTTTGAATGATTCACGCGTCCGATCGTAATTGAAGGCGCGCGGTGGGAATAATGCGAGTTTGTCCTTGGGTATGGCTAGGGTTTGTGCATCCAAGGTAGCCGTCAACGCTTGCAATGCATCGAGCTGTAAAGCAAGAGGTGCCGGTGATAAGACCATCTCTTTTCCACCCCGTACGGCATAGTTATATTCCGAACCTCCGATGATTTTGGAAACCGCCTCCGTCTGATAGCGATGTAAGAAATACAAGGGAACAAATACATCTTCTAAGTGCGAATACGTTTCATTTGGGCGGATATTGTTTGCTGAAAAGTTCGCAATGGCTTGTTGGCGAACCTTCAAAATCTTCTGCAACTCATCCACAATGGTTGTTCCATTGTCCCAAAGGTGCGCATAAATATGTGCGCCGCCCGGATTTCTTGCGTCCGCGTCCGTAATGAAACGCATTCCTTTTTCGTAAGCATTGTCCAATACTTGATTCAGCGCTGCCTGGGTTTTATGTTCTCCATAGGCATAATCGACCGAAACCTTATCCCAATCCCCTATTTTCGTATCATAGGCATGGCTGAAATCCATTTGATTGTTTTTGAACTCGATTTGCGGGTGGGGGTAATCCATCACACTGCTATTGTTGCGCGCACTCGCCGCATAATTATGGGCAAATCCGAGCGTATGGCCTATTTCATGTGCGGCTAATTGTCGAATTCTTGCCAAAGCCATCGCCATCATCGGACCATTGTTTGATCCATCCACGGCAAACGGGGCATTCATCAAGGCCTGCGCAATTAAGAAATCTTGGCGAATGCGTAGACTACCTAAGCTCACATGACCTTTCATGATTTCTCCAGTGCGCGGGTCGGCGATGCTCGCACCATACGACCAGCCGCGTGTCGAGCGATGTACCCATTGAATGACATGATAGCGCACATCCATGGGATCAGCATCTTCCGGTAATAATTTGATTTGAAAGGCATCTTTGTACCCGATGGCTTCGAATGCTTGGTTCCACCAGCGGCCTCCCTCCATCAGCGCAGAACGGATGGGTTCAGGGGTACCATTGTCCAAATAGTAAATGATAGGTTTGATTGCCTCACTCACAGCGGCTTTCGGGTCTTTTTTCTCCAAACGATGCCGCGTAATCCACTTTTTTTCAATCACTTCTTGAACCGGAGAAGCATAATCTTGAAAGGTGATCGCATTAGCTCCAGAACGTGGGTCAAAAAGGCGAGGTTGATAATTGTTGTCGGGAAGTTCAATGAACGAATGGTGTTCAACTACGGTCACATTATCGGCATTCGGTGCCACAGAACGTATTTCGGCTCCCGTTCCATTGCCAGCAAAGGTCAGTCGGGCCTCGAATTCCGTATTTTTAGGAAACGATTTGGTGCGTTCTAATGCCAAAGAGCTTTTTGATTTATCTAGGCTATAAGTACCTTGTTTCGCTTGCGCTAAGCGTTTCAAAACCCCATGTGCATCTTGCATAAGGAAGTCCGTTAAATCAATGAAATAGGATCCATTGCGTGTATATTCGATTTTAAAACCAAACAAAACCGATTTCGCAAAGGCTTGTTGGACCGATAATTTTTCTAATGCATTCGTCGTATTCGCTCGGTAACGCGTGTTGGGCTGAACGAGGAAAATTTTATTGCCCTGCTTCTCGAAAAACACAACTTGCTCATTGCCTAATTGGCCGCGGTCTAAGCCAAGGTCATTATTCCCTACGCCTTGGGCGAGTGAATAGGCATACAAAAATTCCTCGTTGAGTTTGTTGACTTCGAGATAGATTTTGTCGGCAGTATCATCGTAATAAAAATTAAAATAGCCCGGATGGGCTTTCATGGACTGGATTTTATCGGCGATTTGTGCCTGCGCACCTAGACTTAATAGGACAAAAAGAAGGACTAATTTTTTCATTTTCGTTTGTTGTTACTCCGGATAGACCGGTTTGATTTCTTGGCCAATTTGCCTATCATTGGCATGTAATTTCTAAACTTATGAAAAATATTCTATTGTTGCTTCTTTTGGCGTTTACGAGTGTAGGCCAAACGAAACCTTTGCGTATCATTTTTATTGGTGCGCACCCAGATGATTGTGATATTAAAGGCGGAGGAACGGCTGCCTTATTTGTGGAAATGGGGCATCAGGTTAAATTTCTTTCCGTCACAAATGGGGATGCCGGTCATCAAACGCAGGGAGGCGGGATGCTTGCTAAACGGCGCATTGCGGAAACGCGCGAAGTGGCGAAGCGTTTAGGCGTTTCCTACGATGTTTTGGATAATCATGATGGCGAATTGTTACCTAGCTTGGAAATTCGCTTACAAATCATTCGAAAAATAAGGGAATGGAAGGCGGATGTCGTGATTGCGCCTAGGTCAAATGATTACCATCCGGATCATCGCTATACGGGAATATTGGTTCAAGATGCCGCGTTTATGGTGGGTGTTCCCAATGTCGCTCCGGATGTAGAACCGCTCCGCAAAAACCCGGTATTTCTCTATTATCAAGATAATTTCAAGAAACCCAATCCTTTCCAACCCGACATTGCTGTGGACATTACGCCCGTAATTGCCAAGAAGTTGGCCGGCCTCGATGCCCATCAATCGCAGTTTTATGAGTGGTTGCCTTGGATCGGGAATTATGAATCCGAGGTGCCCAAGGATCCAGCTAAATACAAAGATTGGTTATTGCAAAAACGTGTGTTGAAACCCAATCCCGAAGTACAAAAGAGCCTAGTAAAATGGTATGGGGAAACGCGTGCTGCCAAAGCGCTTTATGCGGAAGCCTTTGAAATCTGTGAATATGGCACACAGCCAAGTGAAGCGGAAATTCGGAACTTGTTTCCCATGTTGAAATAAATCAGATACAAATGAAAAATACCTTATTATTCATTGCGTTCCTGCTGTCGTTTAGCTTGAATGCTCAAAACTGGAAACCACTTTTCAACGGCAAGGATTTGACCGGTTGGAAACACGTAGGAGGCGGCTCTCGTTTCGTTGAAAATGGCTTGCTCGCCAGCAAAGGCGGTATGGGACTCTTGTATTGGACCGGTGGAAAATTAGGTAATTGCCAAATCAAAGTCGTTTACAAAATGCAGAAATTCAATAGCAATGCCGGCATTTTTGTGAAAGTTCCTATCGAGCCCAAAGAGGAATGGATGCCCGTATTTTATGGCTATGAAGTACAAATCGATAACCACCCTGAAACCTCCGGCGAGGATGAATATCACATCAGTGGCACGCTTTATGCTTTTACGAAACCCAAAAGCAAACCCGGGAAACCGGGTCCCGAGTGGAATACCATGTTGATCACCTTGGACGGACCGCGGACGATTGTGCACCTCAACGATGAACTCGTGACGGATTACCGGGAAGGGGAACCTGTGCCGGCTAGGAAATTTGATTTTGAACCTTACCCAGGGCGCCGACCGGATTCCGGGTATTTTGGCTTGCAAAATCATGGAGATGAAGATGTCGTGTATTTCAAAGAAGTTTCCGTTAGACCCCTCAAAAAATGAAGCGTTCCGAATTTATCAAGAAAAGCACCTTAGCTTCAGCGGGGTTTTTTATCGTGCCCCGACATGTCCTAGGGGGTAAAGGTTTTGTCGCACCCAGTGATAAATTGGTCATCGCGGCGATTGGTTGTGGAGGTGAGGGGGATAATGATATCCAACATTTGGCTAAAACACCCAATAATAATTCGACCATCGGTTTTCTATGCGATGTGGATCAGCGTCAAGCCGCTCCGAAAAGAAAGCAATTTCCAAAGGCCAAATTTTACGAGGATTGGCGGGAATTGTTCGATAAAGAAGGTCAGCATTTTGATGCGGTAACCGTTGCCATTCCAGATCATAATCATGCATTAGTGGGTCTGCGCGCCATGCAGATGAAAAAGCATTTGTATTTGCAGAAGCCTTTGACCCATGACATTCATGAGGCTCGAATTATTACACAGGCGGCATCGAAATACAAAGTCGTTACCCAAATGGGTGACCAAGGGGCTTCCTGTGAAGGGATGCAAACCATGCGTGAATGGATTGAAGCGGATTTGATTGGCGAGATTTCCAAAGTCTATTGCTGGACAGATCGTCCCGTTTGGCCACAAGGCATTGCCTGGCCGAAAACCCCGAGCCGAATCCCAAAAGAATTAAACTGGGATTTATGGTTGGGGACCGCTCCACAAACCAATTACATCGAGAACCTCGTGCCCTTCAATTGGCGCGGTTGGTGGGAATTTGGTACGGGAGCACTTGGAGACATGGGTTGCCACATCATGGGGCCGCCGTTTAAATTATTGAATTTGGGCTATCCGCATGAGGTGTCGGGGAGTGCTTCCACGACCTACAGCGGGGTCTTTAAGGAATCGGCCTATCCGGAAAGTGGACCCATTTCGAGTTCCTTGAAATATCGCTTTACGATGCAAAATGGCAAGGATTTGGATTTGTATTGGATGGATGGGGGCATCACGCCGGAGCGTTTACAGGCTTTGGCACCTGATGTAAATATGAATGATGCCTTGGGAGATTATCCTGGGGAAAACGATTTTGAGGGTTCTACTTTATTTGTTGGGACCAAAGGGGTGATAGCCTGCGGTTGGGGTGGTTCGCACCCGCGCTTGTTTTCGAAGGAATTGCAAGAGGCAGCTAAACATATCCCACAAAAATATGCCCGTGTGAAAGGTGGGATGGATGGTCATTGGTGGCAATGGATTGATGCGAGTATTGCGGGATACGGCAACATGGAGGTGAGTTCACCTTTTGAGGGCTATGGTGGACCATTGACGGAAACCGTGTTATTGGGTAATTTATTGTTGAGGAGTTTTAATATCCGGGAGAAGGTCAAAAAAATGGATCCCGTGTATGGAGCCATGGAAGGTTATGCCTACAGCGGAAGGTACAAGGCGCTGAAATGGGATGGGGCCAACATGCGTGTGACCAATTACGAACCAGCGAATCAGTTTTTACGAAGAACTTACCGAAAAGGCTGGGGCGATTTGGTGCTTTAATCGAAGATACGCTTGTTTGAAACCAAAGGTTTGGCCCAAAAACCAATGCTAAAAATATAGCTCATGCTGAGAAACAGGATACTCATGCCTGTTTTTAGGCCAAAAATATCCCCAATTCCACCCACGATGAAAGGGAAAATGGCGCCGCCAACGATGCCCGTGACGATGATTCCCGCGAAAGAACCGTGGTGTTCGGTGACCGAGTTTAAGGCCAGCGAAAAGATGATTGGGTACATGACGGATGCGAAAAAGCCAACGAGAGGAAAGGCAATCAATGCCATTGCTGCGTTTCCGTATAAGCCAAAAGCCAAGGAAATCATCGCTAAAAATGTAAAGGCTACTAGGATAATTCGGCTATCCAATAATTTCAATAAGACAATTCCTAAGACTCCTCCGGCCGTCATCAGTCCCCAATAATAGGCGATGGTATTCGCGCCATCTGTTTGCGGATTGAGGCCATGGTAGGTTTGTAAAAATTGCGATATCCATGTCGCAATCCCTTGTTCGGTTCCTACATAACAGAGCATGGCGATGAAATACAAGATGACTTGATTGTTTTTAAATAGTTCTAAGTGGATCGCGATAGCGCCAGGCTTTTCCTCATCCGATAATTTCACTTGGGGAAAATGGGTGCTCAGGGTTATGAGCATCATGATTGCGGAAATGCCGATAAATAGGATGTAAAGGCTTAGCCAAGGCAATTCCATGCCAATGAAATATTGATAAACCATGGGGCTCAGAAAGGATGCAAAGCCAAAGATCAATTGTGCCCAAACCGAGTAATTCGCATAATTTTCCTCTCCTCCTGCGGTTCTTAGTAAAGGATTAATGACGACTTGCAACATCGCCATACCGGATCCAATCATGAACAAGGAAAGGAGAGCAGTTAAGTAATGTGGCGATAAAACAATCAATAAAGATCCTAAGGTTGCCAGTCCAAAAGCCATCATCATCACTTTCTTCTCATGGAACGTTTCAAGTAAAATTCCCGCGGGAATGGATGTCACGCCATAGGCAATGAAAAAGGCAAAGGGGAGAAGCGATACGAGCGTTAAACTTAAATCAAAAGTCCGAATGAGATCTGGGATGATGGGCCCAATGATGTTCGAAATAAATGAAATCACGAAGAAAGTCAATAAGATGACTGAGACAAGCTGTTTGTTTTTCATAACCTTACCTTTGGCAATCCTCCAACCAGGTTTGCCAAAGGTACAGGGGTATTTTGATTTTTGATGGGTGCCAACTGATAATTATTATCAAGAATCTGATTGTTTGATTTCTAAGCCTAATTTTTTGATTCCCAAAGGTAAGAGTATTGGCTTATTTAAAATAATTCTAAATAAGCTTGCATTTGTAATTTGTCGCATGTAGTTTTGGTCATTATTTATAATTAGTCTAAACAAACATAAGTATATGATCCGCCTAATAATTCTTTTAATTTGTTCGTTTACAGTTGTTTATGGTCAGCAAGCCTCTTTGGAAGGTGTTGTTCGAGATGCCAAACAGCAAGTTGTTCCGGGTGTTTCTGTTCGATTGATCGAGTTGAAGCGCGGAAAGCCATCGGATGTTGATGGGAAATTCAATTTTCAAGGCTTGAAGCCGGGTATGTACACCTTGCAAGCTTCATTTGTAGGTTATAAAACCTTGCAAGAAAAAGTAAATCTGGTCGCAGATAAAACGCTTCATTTGGATTTGGAATTGGTTGAGGCAAGCAATGATTTGAAAGAAATTGTTGTCGTAGGCTATGTGAGTCAAAACGAGAAGCCAATCACCATCGGAAAATTGCCTATCAAACCCATGGATTTGCCGCAAAGTGTGGTGACGCTCGATAAAAGTTTGTTGGAGGCCCAACAGGTCAACCGAATGAGTGATGTATTGATGAACACAAATGGCGTTTATATTTTCGGTGCTACGGGTGGCTACCAAGAGGAAATTGCCGCGCGGGGTTTTTCGATGGCGAGTTCAAATACCTTTAAGAATGGAATGCGCTATGCGAACGGAATGATTTCGGAATTGAGTGGAGTGGAGAAAGTGGAGATTCTGAAAGGTAGTGCTGCGATTCTGTATGGAAATGTGGCCGCTGGGGGTGTGCTAAATTTGGTGACCAAGAAACCTAAATTCAATTTCGGGGGAGAAATAAGTCTTCGTACGGGTTCATGGGGTATGTACAAGCCTTCCGTCGACGTATATGGTGGACTTTCCAAAAACATCGCCGTTCGCTTAAATGCGAGTGCCGAGCAGGCAAATAGTTTTCGGGTAGGTGTTTCCTCGGAACGCGTATATGTGAATCCGTCAATCTTGTTTAAGCTAGGTAAAAAGACGGAATTGATTGTGGAAGGGGATTATTTGGCCGACCAAAGAACGCCTGATTTCGGTGCTGGAATCATTAATTATCAAATTGTTGATATTCCCCGGGAACGATTTTTAGGCGTGGCTTGGTCGAATATTAAATCATCACAAAGTTCTGTTACGACTACTTTGACACATCAAATCAATGAAAATTGGACACTAAAATGGATGAATGGCTGGCGCCAAAATGCCAGTAATCTTTTCTCCAACACGCGTCCGAATGCTGGCACCTTAATCTCAGCAAACGGCCAATGGATTCGAAATTTACAGAAATCTGAGGTAGAGGAAAGCTATGGAATAACCCAATTGGATTTAATTGGCTCATTGAATTTGGCAGGGATGAAACATCAAGTATTAGTTGGTCTAGATTCGGATTTTTATAACACGGATACCTATGCCTATAATCAATTTGCGCGATACGACACCATCAATGTGTATGCGAGTAGCTTAAAGACTAGTCGGTCAGATCAACCTACCATGACTCCGTTTACTAAAACGATGGCTCCTATTCGTCGCTTAGGTGTTTATGCGCAGGATCTTATTCATATTAATGGACAGTGGAAAATTTTGGCGGGCTTGCGTTATTCATACCAACAAACTTTGAGCGATGTTTATGCCTATGCGACTGGCAAAACTACATCGACGTCTAATTTTGATGGGGCATTTTCACCTCGTTTGGGAATCGTATATAAACCTTCGTTGGACCATGCCTTGTTTGCCAGTTATTCGAATTCATTCACCTTGAATACGGGAGTGGATATCAATAATCAGGCTTTGCCTCCATCTTTAATTGATCAGTATGAAGTAGGGGCAAAGAATGAATTATGGGATGGGTTGATTTCTGTTAATTTGACCGCTTACCGGATATTGAATAATAATTTAGCCCAAAATGCCCTACTCAACGCGACCACGTATTCCTATGTCAAAGAAATGGCAGGTTCCGTGCAAAGTGAGGGCGTCGAATTGGATGTGATGTCTAAACCAATAGCAGGTTTTACGCTATCGGGTGGGTATAGTTTCAATGAAACGAAGTATGTCAAAAGTAATACCTATATCGAAGGAAGCTTATTGAAATATAACCCACGTCATACTGCGAATTTAGGCGTTCAATATCGTTATCAAGGTTTTCAATTAGGCTTGACGGCGGTGTATATCGGCGAACGGTTTGCGGGGCGGTCGACGCGTGTGCTGGTGGCGAATGATGCCTACAGACTCATTGCGCTTCCAGCTTATGTGCAAGCAGATTTAACAGCGGGCTATACGTTCAAGAAAATGTCCTTGCGGGCTCGCGTGGCGAATTTGGGAGATGTGTTGAGTTACAATGTTCACGATGATAATTCTGTGAATCCCATTGCCCCTCGGAATTATAGTTTGACCTTGACCTATGGGTGGTAATACCCCCTCTTACCTTTGGCAAACCTGGTTGGAGGATTGCCAAAGGTAGGGGTTTAGCGTGATTTAAATGTAAAGGCCAACTGATAATGCTGGCCAATTAACTGATAATCAATACAAACTAATCGGTCAAGTCCACAATCCTCCGTACCTTTGGCAATCCTCCAACCAGGTTTGCCAAAGGTAAGGGAGCACTAAAACAAAATTCATGTCAAAAATCAAAAGCACCCTTGTGCTAACAGCAGCGCTACTTTCATTCAGTTTTTTAAGTACAGCGCAGAAAAGAAATTTAACCTTGTCGCTCATGCCTGATTCCTATGCCGTTTGTAGGCTGGCACCCGATTCCAAAGTGCCTGAATGGGCGTACCAAGGAAGCTTCTACTCCATTTCAAAAACGAATGATGAGTTGTCGATCGTAGTCGATCAGCGATTTGCACCGGCAGGAATAAAGAAAGCAGAAAACTGGAAAGGGTTTAAGATTGAAGGTCCACTTGACTTTTCGATTACGGGTATATTAGCGGCATTGTCGAAGACCTTAGCTGATAATCAAATTCCCTTGTTTTGTGTGAGTACGTTTGATACGGATTATATCTTGGTGGAAAGCAAGTACTACGAAAAAGCGAAAATGGTGTTGGCCAAAGAAAACACAATCAAGTAATTGATAAAATAAAAAAAGGAGGACATCATGTCCTCCTTCCCCCGTACCTTTGGCAAACCTGGTTTGAGGATTGCCAAAGGTAAGTGCGGGTTATTTCGCGATACTTCCCCAAGCTAAATGACGGAATTTTTCATTAAATCGCGTAGGTTCAGGTGCAATTTGTAGGAACACCATTCCAAGCATGTCTTCCTTGCGGTCCACCCAAAATTGCGTTCCAAAATATCCTTTCCAGAAATATGTTCCCGCTGAGATTGTCTCGAATTTCGTTTGTTCCTCAGGATAAACATAAACGGTAACGCCCGCTTTGAACTGCGATCTACCCGTAACGCCTTTGGCAACTCCATCATTCGTCGCCACATCGAATAAAGGTTTCTCGATCATCTCAACCGTTTTCTTACTCAAAATGCGTGCGCCATCCAATTCTCCATAGTTAAGGATCATTTGGAAGAATCGAGCATAATCGTCTACATTGCTAACAATGTCCGTTCCACCCATGGCTAATGACGTGTTCGTGTTCTTGTAGTAGTCCATCGACATGTCTGCTGAAAACCCTAATAATTTCTTGCCTACTTCATCCGTGTAGACGCTCTTTTTCCCCGATTTGTCCTGCGTGTAAACCTGCGCCATGTTTTTCCATTCGTTTGGCGTAACACCTACAAACGTTCTTGTCATTTTTAAGGGCGTAAAGATTTCTTGGCGAAGGAAGTCGGCAAAGGTACGGCCATCCAAAACCTCAATCACACGACCTAATACTTCGAGATTCATGCCGTATGTCCAGCTCTCCCCGGGCTCATGAACCAACGGTAATTTTGCCACACCGCGAATAATTTCCGCGATGGTTAATTTTGTGTCCCCCTTGGGGAAAGCGATCGTAATGCCCGCATTCAAATAGCCCTCGCGGCCTAAACTTGAGAAGGGTGGATAGGCAATGCCCGACGTATGTGTAAATACGTGCTTCATCAAGATCTTGTTTTTAGCAGGTCGTGTGATGAATTGATGTTTCAAGGTATCGTATCCGACCAAAATTTGCATATTGGCAAATTCAGGTAAAATCGTTTCCAAAGGCGTATCCATTGTGAATAGTCCTCTTTCGAATAATTTAAGGCCTGCAACGCCGGTAATAATTTTGGTCATACTCGCCATCCGGAAAAGGTGGTCGGTGCGCATCGCTTCACCCGTTTCGAGGTTCGCTTTGCCAAAAGCTTTTTTGTAAGCAACTTTCCCATGTCGGACGATCATGCCAATCGACCCAGGAATGTGTTGATTTTCTGATTCTTTTGCCAAAAAGGCATCGACGCGTGCAAGTCCTTCTTTGGATAAACCGAGATGGACCGGGTCACCTGCAGGTAGATTTTGAGCAAGGCTGCCAAAGGAAATAAGGGCAACGAAAAGGAGTAAAGTGTGTTTCATCGGATGGAGTAATTTGTGTTAATCAAGATACTGATAATATAACAAAAGGAGGACTCGTTATCCTCCTTTCCCCGTACCTTTGGCAAACCTTGGAGGATTGCCAAAGGTAAAGGAGTTTGATGAAATATGATTATTGCATGATTTCGTTAATCTTCTTCGTGTCATAGCGTAACCATTCAACCACCTGCTTGCCATCTTTGATGCCGTCTACTGAGTGGATGATGACTTTCACCGACTTGTCTCCACGCGTTAATGTGAACCAAGCATATGCGTAGACAAAATGATTGCAATCGAAGTATCCTTTTTCGTTGTAAATCGTTTCTGTGATATTCGGGATGGAATCCAACTTCATCGTAATTCCTTTCGCTTTGAAAGCGGTGAATAAGGAAACGTTTTGGTCTAATGTAATCGTATCCGCGTTGTCATAAAAGACCGCATCTTCCGAATAGGTAGCACGATAGGTTACAGAATCCCCATCGCTTAAGGCTTGCATCGATTTCTTGGCTAAATCGATGTTGGCCGACTTGTCTATTACATAACCTACAGCACCTTCTGGCAACTTACTTTCTTGTTTAGAACAAGACATCATTCCGCCTGCGATTAGGCAAGCAAAAATCATTAATTTTTTCATGATTGTTGGGTTTAAAATGGCCGACTCATGCGAGTCGGCCTGGAAAATTTAGAACTAGTTAAATGTACCTACCGCGTATTGTAACAATACAGATTGGTTGATGCTACGTAAATCCCCTACTTTTTTAGTGAATTGTTCAGGAGTCAGATTCATGTATTTTTTTGCTCCATTGATGTAGACTGGGCTTGAATCAAAGTCAAATTTGGACAAGTCTTTGAAGAAAGTTAGCGTTGTGAATTGGCCAGATCCTTCATAGGAGATAGGTGTCAAATGTTGTAAAAATGCCCATTCCTGAATGTTGTCAGCTTTGATTCGATCTGTTTGAATGGCTTTAACTTGTTTTTCGAAATCCAAGTAGGCAAAATAGTTTTGTTGTGTGACTTTCATTGTTTCCATCAATATGATCGAATTCAAATCATTGGATGGACCTGTTGTTTCTATAACCTTAGTCAATTTGTTGCGAACAATCGATTGAACCTTTAACGTTTCATCCATTAAAGAATAAAAACTTGGATCTTCTTTCATTAAGGCTGTTCCCATATCCGCTGGATATTGTGTAAGCTTGTTTAAATCTTCTGAAGCATTTAGGGATACATAATCATAATCCACCGATTCCGATTTGTATTCATTCATAATTGGATAAACAGCCCAGGCGCCAATTAGGCCTGCAGCCTTACGTTTCAAATGAATAACTTTCCATTTCTTTTCGAGCGCCATGGCCTCATCAATTGTGTGGCCGGGCTTTAATTTGTGAAAAGCAATGTTGATATAATAGGTCTTGTTTTGTGCGAATGTGCTCGCTGTGATTGCAAAAATTGCAAGGAATAATAAGGTAAGTTTTTTCATGGTTTTTTGGGTTTAAAAATATTGTCCGTGAGCGATATGCTCACGGACTTAATTGGTTATTTTTTTGTTTTTTCTCTTGAGAATTGAGTAAGCCCATCAATTTTACCTGCTAAGTTGAAACGGAAAAGTTCTACTATATCTTTCTCCCAAACTTTCCCATCTTTTAATACCCGTTTTTCAGTTGAATAGACCATAATTCCCTAAACGGGATCGGTATCTTTCAACTTAAATGGAAGGATGAAAGTAGGTTTCCATTCCAAGGATTTGAACTCGGCAAATAAAGCAGGAATCATATCTTTTGTAAATTTTGATTTATTGCCTTCAAAATCTTCAATAGTTAACACATCTGCCAAGATGGCTTCTACCCCTTTGACGTCCATCGCGTTATAAGCTTTTGCGAAATTTTCGATGGCTTCTACTTCGCCACGATTTGAGAATTCAAAAGGTCTGCCGTCTACTTCCGATCCGGCTTTTTCAGCGATAAATTTTCCACCATAGGTCTTGCCATATTCATTAGTTTTTGGAATCGAATAGTATTGGGTAAAAGATCGGAAGAGCGTCGTGTAGGGAAAGAGTGTC
>CALLKB010000139.1 GCA_938008575.1 uncultured Cytophagaceae bacterium
CCGTGCCGAAGCGCATGATCGTGATCGGCGCGGGCATCATCGGCCTCGAGCTCGGCTCGGTCTGGCGCCGCCTTGGCGCTGAAGTGACGGTTGTCGAATATCTCGACCGCATCCTCCCCGGCATGGACCTCGACGTCGCCAAGAACTTCCAGCGCATCCTGCAGAAGCAGGGCTTCACCTTCCGCCTGTCTTCCAAGGTCACGGCTGCGGTGAAGTCCAAGGACAAGGTCACCCTCACGGTGGAGCCCGCCGCGGGCGGCACGCCGGAAACCATCGAAGCCGAAGTGGTGCTCGTCGCCGTCGGCCGCACGCCCTATACCGAGGGGCTGGGCCTCGAGGCCGCGGGCGTCAAGCTCGACAATCGCGGCCGTGTCGAGGTCGACGACCACTTCCAGACCAATGTGCCCGGCATCTATGCCATCGGCGACGTCATCCGCGGCCCCATGCTCGCCCACAAGGCCGAAGAAGAGGGCGTGGTGGTGGCCGAGCAGATCGCGGGCCAGAAACCCCACATCGACTACAACTTGATTCCGGGAATCGTGTACACGTGGCCCGAGGCGGCGAGCGTCGGCAAGACCGAAGAGGAGCTCAAGGCCAGCGGCCGCGGCTACAAGGTGGCCAACTTCCCGATGCGTGCCCTGGGGCGCAGCCGCGCTTCAGGCGATACCGACGGTTTTGTGAAGATTTTGGCCGACGCTAGCACCGACGAGGTGCTCGGTGCCCACATCGTGGGTGCCCGCGCCGCTGACCTCATCATGGAATTGGCTGTGGCGATGGAATACCGCGCATCAGCGGAAGATGTGGCGCGTATGTCACATGCACATCCAACTTACACGGAGGCGATGAAGGAAGCTTGCTTGGCTGCGACGGCGAAGCGGGCGATACATGCTTAGGGAGGTAAGAGTTAAGAATTAAAAGATAAGAGTTTTTTTGAATATAGATAGTGCTGGCTGATGCTGGCACTATTTTTTTTGTTTTGTAGAGACGCGAAGTTTCGTGCCTATTCCCCAGACTGAAGTCTGGGGTTATAACCCCAGGTTTTAACCTGGGGATTTAGACGCGAAGTATCGCGTCTCTACTCCACCTTTAAGGATTCCAAATCTATCGACTTCGCCCGCGCATAGAATCTCCACGAAAGTAAGATCGATGAACAAACCAAACTAGCCGTCAAGCCCATCCAGATGCCTACAGCTCCTACACCCAGGTAGATGCCCACATAATAGGAAATCGGAATGCCCATTCCCCAATACGAAAATACCGTGATGGCCGTTGGGATTTTGACATCTTGTAAGCCGCGTAAGAGGCCTAAGGATACCGCCTGAATCCCATCAAAGAGTTGAAATATCGCTCCCCAAACCACCAAGGTGACAGCGATCGCGATGACGGGTAATTCTTGCGTATAACCACGTACTAGATATTCCCTACCAAAGAAAAAGACCAAGGCACAGACACCCATGAATATCACCGATAAAATCAAGGCGGCATGTCCGGAACGTTTGATTTCAGAACGATCTCGTTCGCCGATTGCCGTGCCCACATTAATTCCGCCTGCTACGGCTATGCCCGTCGCCATCATGTAGGTGATCGATGCCATGTTGATCGCCACGATATGTGCAGCTTGCGCCGTCACAGAAATCCAGCCCATCATGACAACGGCCATTCCGAAAGTCGCAATCTCAAAGAAACCCTGCATACCCGAAGGAATTCCGATGCGTAAGATGTTTTTCTCTAAGACGTTTTTCACCACATGCACATGTCCCTTACGTAAATAAGGTTTGAATTCATCCCGCGTAAATACGTAAATGGCTAATGTGGCTGCCATAAATAAGCGAGAAACTAAGGTCGAAATTCCGGAACCTAATAAGCCCAATGCCGGAAATCCCCAAACACCATTAATCAATAAATGATTTCCAAACACGTTCATGGCCAAAGCGATAATTGTAATCGTCATTCCCACCGTGGTCCTTTGGAGTCCATCCATGAAACTCTTCAAGGCAATAAACCAGAAAATAGGTAATACAGAAACCGAAATCAAACTCAAAAAGGGTAGGGTCAAGGTTTTATTAGCCTCCGTCTGCCCAAATAAATCGTAATTCAATCCCACGATTCCTGTAATGAGAATGGTCGCGATACCTAACAAGGTCGCTACGCGTAAATTGGCCCGCAGTAAATTTCCACATTCCGTTTGATCGCCTTCGGCTACAGCCTTGGAGATCATCGGGGAAACGATTTGAATACAGATAATGCCTACAATCGCAATGGTGAAAAAGATGGAATGCGCCATGCCGGATGCACCTAAACTTTCAGCGGCACCGGTCGACATTTGGCCTACCTGAATCGTGTCGGCTAGGCCCATAAGCATAACGCCCAATTCGCCCACCACAATAGGTAAGGCCAATTGGACGGTCTGTTTAATCTTAGCAAATAAAGACATCTTAAATACGTACGATTTCTGCACCGATCGCATTTAAACGCGTATCGATGTTTTGGTATCCACGGTCAATTTGCTCAATGTTGTCGATGATGGATGTGCCATTCGCCGACATTGCCGCGATCAATAAGGAAACCCCCGCACGAATATCTGGTGAAGACATGCGAATGCCTTTCAAGGTTTGCTTGCGATCGAAACCAACCACCGTAGCACGGTGTGGATCACAAAGGATAATCTGTGCACCCATTTCGATCAAACGATCCACAAAGAATAAACGTGATTCAAACATTTTTTGGTGAATCAATACCGTTCCTTTCGCTTGGATAGCCGTCACTAAAATGATTGACAACAAGTCAGGCGTGAAGCCTGGCCAAGGGTGGTCAGAGATCGTCAACATCGATCCATCGATGAAGTTTTCTAATTCGTAATGCTCTTGCGAAGGGATGAAAATATCATCGCCACGGAATTCCATTTGGATACCTAATTTTTTAAATACATCAGGAATGATCCCTAATTGAGGAATTTGGCAGTTTTTAATCGTAATTTCTGATTGTGTCATCACGGCCATACCGATGAATGAACCGATTTCGATCATGTCGGGCAACATCGTGTGTTCTGTACCATGAAGCTCATCAACGCCTTCGATAACTAATAAATTAGAACCAATTCCAGAGATTTTTGCTCCCATGCGGTTCAACATCTTCGATAATTGTTGCAAATATGGTTCGCAAGCTGCATTGTAAATGGTTGTCGTTCCTTTTGCAAGTACGGCAGCCATCAAGATATTTGCTGTACCGGTTACCGATGCTTCGTCTAACAACATATAAGCACCTTGCAATTGCGAGGCATCTACTTCATAGATTCCACCATCTTCCGCGCTATAATTGAATTTCGCACCTAATTTCATGAATCCGAAAAAGTGCGTATCTAAACGACGACGGCCAATTTTATCTCCTCCCGGTGAAGGAATACGTCCTTTTTTGAAACGAGCCAAAGTTGGCCCTAATAACATCACCGAACCACGAAGCGCAGCAGCTTTTTTCTTGTAGGTTTCAGATTCCAAGTAATCAATGTTCACTTGAGATGCATCAAACTCAATGCTGGTTTCCGATAAACGACGCATGCTCACGCCCATGTCCCCCAATAAATCAATCAATTGGTTGACATCGCGGATATTCGGTATGTTGTGAATCGTAACAGGCTCTGCTGTTAAAACCACCGCACATAAAATTTGCAATGCTTCGTTCTTTGCTCCTTGAGGAGTAATTTCTCCTTTCATCCGGCGGCCACCGGTAACCTTAAATGATGCCATAAATCTTACTTATTTTTACGGTAATTGTTATTACGATTGTTGTTGTTATTTCTGAAGTTGTTCTTCCGGAAGTTGTTGTTCCGGTTGTTGTTATTATTCGGGTATTCTGGCGCATTGTATGCGTTTCGCGCATTATTTGCCACTTTTGCATGACCTAAAGTCTCTTGCGATAATTCGTCGACGATGCTGCCTAGAAGATTTTCCGACATGTCTTTGATGTTCTGCCAAATGACTGAATCATCAACCGTGTCTTTGTTCCAGGTCACATAGAAGCCTTTCATCAAACGAGCGATGTAGGCCACCAAAATCTTTTTATCCTCTAATTTCTCTTCGGCTATGGCGCGTAGAATTAACAATTCTACATTACGACCATAATGCTTGAATTTCAAATGATGTTGGTTATAGGCAACTTTACGAGGTGCTTTACCTACCGACTCCGGTGATGGGGGAGGAAATGGGCCTTGCACATCCAACTCGAAATTCGACATGATAAACAAGTCATCCCAAAGCTTTTTGGAATAATCTTGGCTGTTGTCCTTCATGTTGGGATGAATCTGTTTCATCAAATCCACCATGATAAAGGCATATTTGGTACGCTGCTCGCGGTCGGCGATGGTCATAATGTAATTGACCAATTTTTGTACACTCGATCCGTATTCTTTCATATTAATTCGAAAATGTTAACCACATCACAAGATGTGGCAATGCAATCAGGCAAAATACTACGATTGCCCATAACGACATCACTAAAACAGCTCCGGCTGCATAATCTTTCACTTGTTTGGCCAAGGGATGATGTTCCGGTGAGACCAAGTTTGTTAAGCGTTCAATGGCAGAATTGATTAATTCTGCAACCCAAACGCATGCCACAGCCAGACTAATCCAAATCCACTCTTGTGCCACAAAATCTAATTTCAAACCTACATAAATCACAAGGGCAGTCGCCGCCAAATGTATTTTGGCATTTCTTTCTTGTTTAATGAGATCTACAATCCCATCAATCGCATGCCCAATACTTTGATTTAGTTGTTTGAAAAACATTAAAATTCTGCCGTTTTAGGTGTTCTTGGGAAAGGAATCACATCACGGATGTTGCTCATTCCTGTTACGAATAAAACCAAACGCTCAAAGCCTAATCCAAATCCTGCGTGTGGCGCAGAACCGAATTTACGCGTTTCCAAGTACCACCAGATCGATTCTTCTTCGATACCTACTTCTTTTGTGCGTTGCAATAATTTCTCGTAATCGTCTTCACGTTGCGATCCTCCAATGATTTCGCCAATACCCGGGAATAATACGTCCATCGCACGAACGGTTTTGCCGTCTTCGTCCAACTTCATGTAGAATGCCTTGATGTCTTTCGGGTAATTCGTAAGGATAACCGGTTTTTTGAAGTGTTTTTCAACCAACCAGCGCTCGTGTTCCGATTGTAAATCGATGCCCCATTCCACAGGATATTGGAATTTACCTTGCTTGTGGGTTTTCGATTGCAATAAGATGTTGATCGCTTCCGTGTAGGTAATGCGCTCAAAGTCGTTTTCGGTCACAAAACGCAACTTTTCAGTTAAGCTTAGTTCCGATTGCTCCTCCTTTTTCTTTGTTTTTTCTTCGTCCAATAAACGCTTTTCTAAGAATGCGATATCATCCGCACAATGGTCTAAAGCGTATTTGATACAGAATTTGGTGAAGTCTTCCGCCAAATTCATGTTGTCTTCTAATTCATTAAAGGCAACTTCCGGTTCGATCATCCAAAACTCTGCCAAGTGGCGAGTTGTGTTTGAATTCTCCGCACGGAATGTAGGTCCAAAGGTGTAAACCTTTGAAAGTGCCATAGCGCCTAATTCACCTTCTAGTTGGCCTGAAACTGTCAAATTCGTCTCCTTACCAAAGAAATCTTCCTTGAAATCTACCTTTCCATCTTCAGTCAATGGAGGGTTCGTAGCCGGTAACGTTGTTACACGGAACATTTCACCCGCACCTTCTGCATCCGATCCTGTGATGATAGGCGTATGCAAATAGAAGAATTGGTTTTGGTTGAAATACGTGTGAACCGCATAAGCCAACGCGTGGCGTACACGTAAAATGGCCGAGAACGTATTTGTCCGAGGGCGTAAATGCGCGATCTCACGCAAGAACTCCAACGAGTGCTTTTTCGGTTGTAATGGGTATTTTTCTGGGTCAGCAACGCCGTAAACTTCAATGGAATTTACTTGTAACTCGACCGATTGTCCTTGTCCTTGTGAAGGAATCAACGTTCCAGTCATGGCAATACATGCCCCTGTAGTAACTAATTTCAATGTTTCTTCCGAAACAGCTCCATCGGAAACAACGCCTTGAATGTTATGAATCGTGGATCCGTCGTTTAAAGCAATGAAAGCTACATTGGCTGAAACGCGTTTGGTACGAACCCAACCTTTAATAACAAGGCTTTGGTTAGATGGGGATAAGGATAGGATTTCTTTAATTTGCATAAATGATTCTCAATAGCCCTCTAATGGGCGCAATAAGCCTCAAAAATACCACAAAAAAACCGAATTTTTTCAATTATTTTTGTATTTAAATTTCAACACGGATGCAAGGATTATCCATTAATTTATCGCAGCAACAACGACTTTCTCCACAGCAAATTCAGCTGATTAAGTTGTTGCAAATCCCGACTGCCGAATTGGCCGCACGGATTGAAGCGGAATTGGAAGAAAACCCGGCCTTGGAGGAGGGGATTTCCGAGGAACGTTTGGAAGAAATGGGTGATCGGGAGACCGTAGATGATTTAGCGAATGAGGAGATGGCGATCGATGATTATCTACAAGATGATTATGCTGGTTACAAAATGGCGGGCGATTCCTATGATCCCAATGAGGAAATGCGGGAGCGTCCAATGCCCACCGTGCCTAGTGCTGAAGAATTTTTATTGATGCAAATTGGCTTTGTGATCACCAATGAGCGGGAGCGCATCATTGCCGAACAATTAATAGGTTCCTTGGAAGATGATGGTTATTTGCGTCGGAACATCGAAAGTATTGTCAACGATTTAGCCTTTACGGTTGGGTTCGAAACCGATTACCAGGAAGTTGAGGCTGTATTGTTAAAAGTCCAGCAATTGGACCCTGCTGGTATCGGAGCGAGGGATTTGCAGGAATGCTTATCTATTCAATTGCATCGCAAGCATATTGCTGATGATCAAGCTTTGCAAATTGCGATCCGATTGATTGATCAGTATTTCGATGATTTCTCGAAACGGCATTATAGCCAATTGCAACAAAAATTGTCGATCGATGAGGCATTGTTAAAGAAGGCTATTCAAATTATCACGCATTTGAATCCTAAACCGGGCGGCAGTGAAGCAGGGGAGGTGGCTCCCTTTTTGCAACCCGATTTTATTGTGAGTCAGTCGGAGGGCAAATTGGATATCAAATTAAATGGCAAAAATGCTCCCGAATTACGCGTGAGTAAGTCCTTTCAAGAAATGCTACAAACCTATTCCAAAGGGGATAAGCAGCAAAAAGAAGTTAAGGAAGCGGTAACTTTCATCAAGCATAAACTGGATTCTGCGTCTTGGTTCATTCAAGCGATCCAACAGCGACAGGGGACATTGT
>CALLKB010000140.1 GCA_938008575.1 uncultured Cytophagaceae bacterium
TAATTCATACTTATGGGAATTTAGGGAATTTAGAGAAGTCTGGTTTACGCTTTTCTAAGAAAGCATTTTTACCTTCTTTCGCTTCATCGGATAGGTAGTATAATAGCGTTGCATTCCCAGCTAATTCTTGAATTCCGGCTTGGCCGTCAAGTTCAGCATTGAATGCTGATTTCAACATGCGCAATGCCAAAGGACTTTTTTCCAAGATTTTTTCACACCATGCCACAGTTGTAGCTTCTAATTCTTCCAATGGAACTACTTTATTGACTAATCCCATTTGCAAGGCTTCTTGTGCGTCATATTGATCACATAGTAACCAAATCTCACGTGCTTTCTTTTGGCCAACTACACGGGCTAAATAAGATGCACCAAAACCTCCATCAAAAGATCCTACATTAGGTCCGGTTTGGCCAAAGCGTGCATTTTCTGCCGCAATGGATAAATCGCAAATCACATGTAATACGTGTCCACCTCCGATAGCCCAACCTGCGACCATGGCAACAACGGGTTTAGGAATGGTTCTAATTTGACGTTGTAAATCCAATACATTCAAACGAGGTACAAAATCATCTCCCACATATCCCCCGTCTCCACGTACGCTTTGATCACCACCAGAACAGAATGCTTTTCCACCCTCACCGGTTAAAATGATTACACCTACAGAAGTGTCTTGGCGTGCTAATTCCATGGCCTCCGACATTTCTTGAACGGTCAATGGCGTAAATGCATTGTGTTTATGCGGTCGATTAATGGAGATTTTAGCAATCCCTTTGTATTGTTGGAATATAATGTCTTTGTATTCCTTTATGGTTTTCCAAGGCAAATTTGACGTCATAATGGGTTAATTTGATTCTTCGTTATAGGTAACATCCCAGGTATGGTCTGCTAGTAAAATTACTTTAGCCAAATAGCGGCTATATTTAAATGAACGGCCCCATTCATGCGGTGCAACGAGCGAAAGCAAGTCGGTGCCATCTTCTTTTTCATACATGTAATAGGTTTCCGAAATAATGGGCTCAAATCCCATGGCAGCATCGTAAATACGTTCTGAAATCTCTTTTCGGTCGGCTAAAAGCTTAGCTTGCTTCGCGAGAACCTCCATTTGTTCATAGAGTTGGTTCATTTGGCGGTCCGTTTGTTGGCGCATCGCTAAAATACTTCTCCCCTTTGTTTTACCCGTATCTTCCGGTTTAATGACAGCTCCTCCTGCCGTATGGGCATAAGGAAGCAAACCCGGATTTTGGGCTACTTTGTCAGGATTGATCGGATTTAAAAATGGATCTTCTTTCATCTAAGCAAGGTTATTTGATTAACCTTCTATTAACTCACGAAATTAGAGAATGTTTGGTTAATTTTGGAATGATTTGTTGATTTATGCAGGTATTTTCCCCTCTTTCTGATCAATTGTTTGTACCCTCCTCGGATTTCGAGCGTGAGGTGCTCGCATTTTGCGAATTATGGAAAAGTGGTCAAACCTCTTTTTTGTTTCATACTTCGGGTTCTACGGGTGCACCCAAGCCGATTTGGGTGAGTCGGGAAGCAATGATTGCTTCAGCCGTTTCAACTGGAAATTGGTTGCAATTAAAGCCTAATGATGTCGTTTTAGCAAGTTTACCTGTTCATTACATTGCTGGAGCAATGCTCTTAGTAAGAGCACTCGTGCTGAATTTAAAAGTATGTTTGGTATCCCCTTCCATTAATCCGCTTGAAAGGCTTGCTCCTATTTCAATTCAATTGGCATCATTTGTACCTAATCAGTGGCATGCCATTTTGGAATCCGGTATTGATTTGTCTCTATTTTTTGCTGGTTCCAAAGGGATTTTATTGGGTGGGGCGGCCATATCCGATGCTTTGAAATCCCGTTCTTGGACATTGCCCTTTCCCATCTTTGAAACCTATGGAATGACCGAGACGGTTTCTCACATTGCTTATCGCTCGTTAAAAGATCCCTATTTTAAAACGTTAGGTTCCGTGGAAATCGGTGTAGATGAGCGCGCATGTTTGAAAATAAAGGGGTTTATGACTGATAATTCCTGGGTTCAAACGAATGATATTGTATCAATCGAGGATGATTCAACTTTTGAAATAAAAGGTCGTTTTGATCGTGTTATCAATTCTGCAGGCCGGAAAATACATCCAGAGGAATTGGAGAAATTTATTAGCGCAAATGAAAACCA
>CALLKB010000141.1 GCA_938008575.1 uncultured Cytophagaceae bacterium
ACCGTCGAATCAGTCAAATCACGTTGTAAACGCGAGATCGGGAGCTTTGCAGATAAGAATTCAAAGAAAGCATTGGCCATCGCTAAATTTCCTTCCGCGTTCTCAAAATCAATCGGGTTTACTTTATGAGGCATCGCAGATGAACCGATTTCACCTGCTTTGATTTTTTGCTTGAAATAGCCCATCGAAATATATTGCCAAATATCTCTCGACAAGTCAATTAAAATCGTATCTAAACGCTTCAAGCCATCAAAATAGGCCGCTAAATTATCATAGTGCTCAATTTGAGTCGTGTATTTCGAGCGCGTAATCCCTAAATTCTGATGCAATTTAGCTGCAAACTCCGGCCAATTAACACCAGGAAATGAAACCTGATGCGCATTGAAATTACCCGTCGCTCCACCGAATTTTCCGGTAAAAGGCACCTGCGCCAAAAGGTCCAATTGGCGATTCAACCGCTCAACGAATACCTTAATTTCCTTGCCAAGGCGTGTCGGAGAAGCAGGCTGGCCATGCGTATGGGCCAACAAAGGAATCTCTTTCCATTCCGTTGCATAGGCATCCAATGTAGCGACCACTGCTTGGTAAGCCGGTAAAATCACATTGCGATGCGCCTCCGCCAATGACAAAGGAATCGCGGTATTGTTAATATCTTGGGAAGTAAGACCAAAGTGAATGAACTCAACGAAAGGAGTTAAATCGCCTGGGAGGGCCAACATCCGATCTTTGATGAAATATTCCACTGCTTTCACATCGTGATTGGTCACCTTTTCCGTTTCCTTAATCCATTGGGCATCAGCTTCGGTAAAGTTTGTGTACATCGCACGCAAAGCTGCATAATGTTCTTTGGGGAAACTTGCTAGTGGCGCTAAAGGGATTTCACACAAAGCGATGAAATACTCAATTTCTACACGAACACGGTATTGGATTAGGCCAAACTCGGAAAAATACGGAGCGAGTGATTGGGTTTGGCGACGGTAACGACCATCAACGGGCGAAATCGCCGTAAGCAGATTTAATTCCATAAGATCTTTTCAAAGCGCAAAGGTACAACATTTTAAAAATTATCCGTAATTTCAAGCATGCTTCAACCTAGATATCTTTCCGTTGTACTTGCATTGGTTATATCCATCGTAACCACGGCATTCTTGTCATTCATACCTAGTTCCGATATGGTGACAATGACGATCGGCTTTTTAAGTTGCTTCATTTTCGGCTCGGTTCTGATTTATTTTGCCTTAGACTATTTGGTTTTTCAAGAAGTTAATTCCCTGTATGACCGAATCAAGCAAATCAAAAAAAAGGATTTCAGCGTAACGCCTCGCAAACAGCTAGTTGAAAAGGAGAACCCCATTGAATTATTACGTAAGGAATTAAATGTCTATGTAGCGACCAAAGAAGGTGAGGTTCAAGATTTGAAAAAGGCGGCTAAATACCGACAAGAATTTTTGGCAGATGTTTCGCATGAATTGAAAACGCCCATTTTTGCCGCTCAAGGTTTTGTTCATACACTATTGGACAATCCGGATGAGGACCTGGAAATTCGGATGAAATTTTTGGAAAAGGCAGCAAAAAGTTTGGACGGGCTAGATAATTTGGTGCAGGATTTATTAACCGTTTCCCAAATTGAAACGGGAGCAATTAAGATTGAACGCAAGAAAATCAATTTACGACCGCTGATTGAAGAAATATTTGAGCAGGTTGAGGCCAAAGCTAAAAAGCGCGAGGTTAAATTAAAATTAATAGCACCTGAAGGCAATATTCAAGTCAAAGCAGATACACAGCGAATCTCACAGGTAATTCTGAACCTCGTGGTGAATGCCATTAAATATGGCAAAGAAAAAGGACTCGTGCAGGTAATAATTTCTGAGAAGAAAAAGGCTTATACAATCTCCGTTGTGGATAATGGTCCCGGAATTGCAGAAGAACATTTACACCGCATTTTTGAACGCTTTTATCGGGTAGATAAAAGTCGGGCCAAAAACTCCGGCGGTACGGGATTAGGCCTATCGATTGTCAAACACATTGTTCAGGCACACAACAGTAAAATCTCCGTGCAATCAGAAGAAAACAAAGGAACTCGGTTCGAGTTCAAGTTGGAGAAGGCCTAAATGAATCGACATCTAGTTTTTGTAGAGACGCGATACCTCGCGTCTAAAAACCAAACATGTAGAGACGCGAAGTATCGCGTCCCTACAAAACAAAATGAGACGCGACTCCTCGCGTCTCCACAATTTCTAAACCGCTCCTTCCGTCAAACGCTCTGCGTTTTCTGCAATTCGTAATTGCTCAATAAACTCCCCAATCTCTCCATCCATCACGGTAGGCAAATTGTAAACTGTTAAACCGATACGATGATCCGTCACGCGGCCCTGTGGATAATTGTAGGTACGAATTTTATCGGAACGATCACCGGACCCAACCATGGATTTCCGACTACCTGCAATTTCCGCATTACGTTTAGCTAACTCAATTTCGTATAGTCGAGAACGTAATACTGTCATCGCTTTATCAAAGTTCTTGATTTGCGAACGCTCATCCTGGCATTGAACAACTAATCCTGATGGAATGTGAGTCACACGAACAGCTGAATAGGTTGTATTAACCGACTGCCCACCCGCACCAGATGA
>CALLKB010000142.1 GCA_938008575.1 uncultured Cytophagaceae bacterium
TCATGACGTCCTTTTCCCGAAACTGTAATCTGCTCGCCCTTCTCATTCAAACTCGTTTGATCTTGCATGATGGTAGCAACGGGCTTAAATCCCACACGGAAATAAATAGGTTCTCCGTTGGAAATACCCCCTTGAATTCCGCCCGAATGATTTGTCAAGGTTTTTAAACTTCCATCCGGACGCTTTTCAAACAAATCATTATGTTGAGAACCACGCAATGCAACGCCAGCAAATCCACTTCCATATTCAAAGCCTTTCACAGCATTAATACTCAACATGGCCTTTCCTAGTTCTGCATGCAATTTATCAAATACAGGTTCGCCTAATCCCACTGGACAACCCGTGATGTAAGCGGAAACAACCCCTCCCACGGAATCACCTTCCTTACGAATTTCATCAATGTAGGTAAACATCTTTTCTGCCAAAATTGGATCAGGACAACGAACCGCATTTGATTCAGTTAAGCTTAAGTCCAAAGCCTCTACAGGAGTTTCCAATTTCAAAGTACCCACTTGTGATACATAGGCTGTGATTTTTACACCCAATTGATTCAAAACCAATTTGGCTAAAGCCCCCGCTGCGACACGGGCAACCGTTTCACGTGCGGATGATCGTCCACCTCCACGGTAATCACGAAGTCCATATTTCGCAAAATAGGTGTAGTCGGCATGCGACGGGCGAAACTGATCCGCGATATGCGAATAATCTTTCGAGCGCTGGTCTCCGTTCCATACCAACATCGCGATGGGTGTACCCGTGGTCTTTCCCTCAAAAACTCCGGAAACCACTTCCACCGAATCCGCCTCTTTACGCTGCGTGGTGATACGTGATTGACCCGGTTTTCTGCGATCAAGTTCCGACTGAATAAATTCCAAATCAAAATTTACTCCAGCTGGACACCCCTGAATCACGACACCTACAGCGGCACCATGCGACTCACCGAATGTACTTATTTGAAAAATCTTTCCGTATATACTACTCATAAACCTATTTTGAAGCCTTCCAAAATAAGAAGGCAATGAATCCAAACATGATAATCAATACAAAATTAACCAATTGTCGCCAGTTGACCCAGCGATTCCATTTTACTTCTAAACTGTCTTGCAGTTCAATCGACTCGTAAATCCCCCCTTTTTCCAATGAGGTATCTAATTTTCGATCCCGCGGCTGACCTTTAACCGTCAAGACCAATTTTGAACGCAAAGTATCAAACCGAGCTTTATCCACATTGAAATAAATCCAATGGAAGTAATTCTCCAGCGCAAATTTACCCGCTTGCTCCGGAATAATACGAACGATATCAGATTTATTCCCAAACATTTGGTCCCGGTAAGGGAACACGCTTCGCTCCGTGGATAATAAATTAAAACTCAGAAAATAATCCGACTCAACCGCTTTATTATCCCACAAAATACTATTTCCATCCCCTAATACATGGTATCGATAGGTAATTCGATCGCCTGTTTGAGCGACATCATGATCCATCTCTTCAACCAAGGTGAATCGGCCCACGGGCACTTTTCCGGAAAGTGCATGCTTGGGCATCGCTTTTGGTTGAATGTTTATAGCAGGTGAACTTAACAATAATGGCAACTTTTCTTTGGCCTTCCCTTTTTGTAATACCCGTAATTGAACGGGTGGAATGCGAATGGCATGTACATCTAATGGGAAATAAGTCGCTTGAAAAAAACGATATTCGGTGTATTTTTTTCCGCGAAAAGTCACATGCAATACTCGTTCAGCCTGTAAATTAAAATTTTCTTCCCAACAATTATGTGGCCTAATTTGCTGAATCAACGCAGGAATCTGGATATCATTTCGGTCAAAACTCAGGTCCATCGTATTGTTTGAAGGCACGTACAATGACATCGTTAGGGTGAATGCCTGACCAACAAAGGGCTTTGCCACATCCGAACGCACAAGAAAAAAGGGCTTGTTGTTCGTAAGATCCACCATCGCCGGGACTTGAATTTCATTAGGTACTTCCTCCGACTTCTCTACACCGGGAACAACTTGAACCACAAAAGGCTCAATTTTAAAAACCTGCTTATTTACCTCCACATCTAGTAAAGGAACGAGTACATTTCCGGGACCGTTGGGTTGGTAATATTGCGTAAATGTCAAGGTCTGCACGACTTGCTCATTTTCGAAATTAGAGGCTTTGCTCCTACTGACCCCCAATTTTCGAAATCCATTAATTTCAGGGAATCGATAATTGGGTAATTGCTCAGATGCAGTTATTGAAAACTGAAGACTGAATTGATCTGTGGTGGCAATGGATTTCGGTCCCGTTTGAACGACGATGTTTTCTTTGGTCTGCCCCCATAGTTTCGTTGAAGGCATGAATAGCCCGACGAATAAAAACGTCAAAAAGTATAAAATATACCGCATCCCCGCAATTTACACAATTATCGGTTTCAAGCACAATCACCAAAGTCGCATTCGAAAAGAAATCCCTAAGGCCACATACCAAGCATCACCGGAGCGAAGGCTCTTTCCTGCAGATACGTCGGCCTTCACTTGTTCAGTCACATAATAGGCCAAACCGCCATCAATCCAGGTATCCGTAAATTGTGTCTCTGGAAATCGGCCAAAAACCTCTGCATAAGCATATCCTCGTTTACCGATATT
>CALLKB010000143.1 GCA_938008575.1 uncultured Cytophagaceae bacterium
TGGTTCAGCTAAACCAGATTCCAAATTTGGAGGCGTTCAGATTGGATGCATTACTTATTCATTCCGCAGCATGCCCGGTTCCATCGATGAAATCATCGGATATTTAGTACAGAGTGGAATCTCAGCAACCGAATTAATGGGTGATGCTGTGGAAGAATATGCGGGCAAGCCAGTAAATCCTGTTCAAGTTCGTTGGGTACCAGGCCAGCCACGTCCTACGTTCACCGACGAGCAACGTGCAGCCATGAAAAAATACCAAGAAGATGTGAAAGCATGGCGTGAATCGGTTTCTATGGACAAATTCAAGGAAGTTCGTGCCAAATTGGACAAAGCTGGTATCAGCGTGTATGCTTATAAACCAAATGCTTTTGGCCCAAACAATTCAGATGCTGAAGTGGAATACGCATTGCGATCCGCTAAAGTTTTAGGAGCAAAGTCGGTGACCGTTGAATTACCTACAGACCCGAAACAAACCCAACGTCTAGGAGATCTAGGTGCAAAACACGGTATCTATTTCGGATATCACGCACATTTACAAGTAAAAGATACTGCTTTTGATGAAGCATTGGCACAATCACCTTACAACTCCATGAACTTGGATGCGGGTCACTACATCGCTGTAGGAGCGCCACATACGACAGCAAGTTTATTAGCCTTATTAGAAGCGAAAAAAGATCGCATCACCTCTTTGCACATCAAAGACCGTACGTCGAAAGAACACGGTGCAGGCAACTTAGTTTGGGGAACAGGTGATACGCCTTTGAAAGAGATTTTAACGGCTATGAAGAAAAATAAATACAAATTCCCAGCTACGATCGAACTGGAATACGATATCCCTGCAGGTTCTGATGCTGTAGCAGAAGTTAAAAAATGCGTGGAATTCGCGAAGGCAATCTTAGTCTAACAGCCTAATTTCACTCAAATGATCAATCAAATCGGAGGCCACCAAACTGGCCTTCGATTTTTTTTGTATCGCCAAATCGCCCGAAAAGCCATGAATGTAAGCACCTAGGCGAACCGCCACATCAGGTGCATATTCCTGCGCACATAGGGCGGCGATGATACCTGTCAACACATCCCCTGAACCAGCCGTAGCCATCCCATCGTTGCCAGTCGAATTCGTGAATAATTCACCCGAGGAAGTCACCACGATAGTTGGTGCACCTTTCAACAACAACTGACAAGAGTACGTCGAAACAAATTCTAATGCCTGTTTTTCCCGATTCAACGCATCAAATTCCAAACTTCCTAAACGAGCAAATTCCCCCGGATGCGGCGTCAAAATATGATGGGGTTTCACTTGAGAAATTAAGGATTCATATGAACCCAATAAAGTCAATGCATCCGCATCAAAGACAATAGGACCCGCATAGTTTTGCAATAAAAACTCCAAATTTCGACGAACCTGGATGGAGAATCCTAAACCTGGCCCAAAGGCAATGGCATCATAGGGTTCCAAATTTATTGTAGATAAATCGGCTTCCGTACGATACATGATTTCGGGACTGTTTGATAAAAGCGGCCCCACACCTTCTTCTGGAATCATGGCCGTCACCATACCACAGCCTGCATGCAAAGCAGCACGCGCGCACAAAAGTGCAGCTCCCACTTTACCTGAACTTCCGGCGATAATCAAGACATGCCCGAAAGACTTTTTATGTCCATCGGGCTGTCTGTTATGTTTAATTTGATTGATCCAGGGAAGGTCTATTCGATTCATAGACCTAAATATAAGGAATTAATTAATAGGCCGTGATCGTTTCAATGGATCCATCGCCGCGATATTTTAATTCCGTCACTTTGATGTTGCGCAAATGCGTTCTACCCGACAATTGCACATCGTGGAAATACAAATACCATTTTCCATTATGTTCTACAATCGAATGATGGTTTGTCCAACCTTTCACCGGTTTTAAGATGACACCTTGATAGGTAAAAGGTCCATAAGGGCTTGAACCTGTTGCATAAGCAATGTTATGGGTATCTCCTGTTGAGTAAGAGAAATAGTATTTACCCTTATATTGATGCACGAAAGCAGCCTCGAAAAACCGACGGTCATGATCGGACGAAAGAAGAATTTTTCCATTCGCATCCAAAATCTGTACATCACGCGGTTTCTCAGCTAAGACCTTCATGTTTTGATCTAATTTGGCCACTTTGGCCATCAACGCTGGTTGATCGTTTGCTGGTTGGCTATCATCATTTGCCATGTAATGCCCCATTTTCCAACGTTGCAATTGGCCACCCCAAATTCCACCAAAATAGAGATAATGTGACCCATCCGAATCCTTAAAGACACATGGGTCAATGCTAAAAGTGCCTGGCATGTAATTAGGCTCCGCTTTGAAAGACCCCTCAGGTTTGTTCGAACTCGCTACGCCAATGCGAAAAATGCCATCCTTGTCTTTGGCAGGAAAATATAAGTAGTATTGCCCATTCGCCTCTGCGGCATCAGGTGCCCAAAGCATTTTACCCGCCCAAGGTACATCGGCTAATTTCAACGCAACTCCATGATCCGTCACGGGACCTGCCGGATTTGTTTGCGAAAAAACATGGTAATCATTCATCGCAAAATGACTTCCCATATCATCTTCTTTGACGCCGGCATCGATGTCATGCGATGGATAAATAAAGATTTTTCCTTGAAAGAGGTGCGCTGAAGGGTCAGCAGTGTATATGTGTGAAACGAGCGGTTGCTGTGCAAAAGCGCCAAAACTTAATATGGCGAAAACGAGTATTTTTTTCATCGGTATAGGTTTGTATATCAAAGCACTAAATTTCCTATTTTTACTCCATGAAAGCAATTCAATCTGCATTATTGTCTTATGGAATGTCTGGCCGCATTTTTCATGCCCCATTCCTCGAAATTCATCCCGGTTTTGAACTCGTGGGTTCCTATGAACGGAGTCAAAAAAACATCCAAAAAGCTTATCCTGGAACGCATTCGTATGATTCTCTGGATGAAGTGATACAAGATGCTGATATCGAATTAATTATTGTCAATACTCCCATCCCCACGCATTTTGAATATGCTTCCTGGGCTTTAAAAGCGGGCAAACATGTCGTGGTTGAAAAAGCTTTCACAAACTCAACAGCGGAAGCGTTAGCATTACAAAAAATAGCTACGGAGGTGGGAAAACATATTTTTGTCTTCCAAAATCGCCGTTGGGATTCCGATTTTCTAACCGTCAAAAAAGTTTATGAATCGGGTGATTTAGGTGAAATCGTAGAAGCTGAATTTCATTTTGATCGGTACAATGGAGCCAAATCTCCTAAAATGCATAAAGAAGTTCCAGGACCTGGTGCGGGAATTATCTTCGATTTAGGACCTCACATCATCGATCAAGCCCTGCACTTGTTCGGAAATCCCACACATGTATTTGCGGATTTGCGTAAAACGCGACCGGGAACTGAGGTGGAGGATTTGTTTGAAATTTTATTGTACTACCCTGACATGCGTGTGCGTTTGAAGGCAGGATATTATTTCAAGGTACCTGTTCCTGCGTTCCAATTGCATGGCAAATTGGGTAGTTTTATCAAAACGCGTTCCGACCGCCAAGAGGCCGATTTAGATGCAGGAAGAAAACCACAAGGTGATTCATGGGGTCAAGAAAGCCCACAGGATTTTGGCGTCATGCAAGTAGATGGAGGAAATCCTGAGCGCATTCCTTCCGAAAAGGGAAATTTCATGGCCTTTTATGAAAATGTTTTCCAAACTTTGCGCGGTGCTGCAAAACCGGCAGTTTCCGTACAAGATGGAATTAACAGCATGCGGGTGATTGATGCGGCGATGGAGAGTAGTCGGGAGAAAAAAGTAATCGTTTATTAGGAATTCCCCAGACTAAAGTCTGGGGTTAATAACATAGATAATAACCACAGACTTTAGTCTGGGGATTTGGAAAACAGACAAATGGAATCAGATATATTAACCCACTTCGAGCCTGAATTAAAGAAGAAAATCCAACAGGTAGGCGTGATTCGCAAGTTTCAGGCCGATGATTTTCTCATGAAAACAGGCCAAAGCATTCGCTCCGCGGTATTGGTAAAGAAAGGAATTATCAAAGTTTTTCGAGAAGATGACGAAGGAAACGAAGTATTCATGTACAACCTCCACCCAGGTGAAGCTTGTGCGATTTCCATGACCTGTGCTTCTCGCAATCTGAATAGCCAAATCATGGCAAAGGCTTTGGTGGACACGGAGGTACTCACCATACCCGTTGAATTAATGGATGAGTGGGCGTCTAAATACAAATCATGGTATCAATTCGTATTAGAAACGTACCGTTCCCGTTTTGAGGAATTATTGGATACGCTTGACCACATCGCCTTCCGAAATTTGGATGAACGCCTTTTGTGGTATTTAAAACAGCATCAAAAGAGTTTAAAAAGTAATACGATCAAGGTTTCATTTACAGATATTGCATCGGAATTAAACTCTTCACGCGAGGTAATTTCAAGGCTCATGAAGAAATTGGCAGAGAAAGGCCAGATCAAAATCAACAAAAATCAAATCGAGATAATTGATTTGAAAGCACTGTGATATTCATCACGCAGGTTAAATAGAAATGGAGCCAACTTGCAGCTGAAATTTATTACAGTATGCAGAACAAACGTCTTTTTCTATTAATCATTAGCCTAGGAACAAGCCTATCGCTTTGGGGGCAACACCAAGAAATTCATTCACCTCCTCATCTTTGGAAAGGAAAAAAAAGTATCGCAGAAGATTCCACCTCACTCCTTTTTGCCTTTAAACATGGTAAAGTACACGGTAACCTGCGTTACTTTTTCATGGCGACTGAAAACCAGGACCACCTAACTGCTGCACACGCAAATGCGATGGGCGGAGGACTTTTTTACGAAACAGCCGCATTCAAAGGCTTTCAAATGGGTGTAGGAGGTTATTTTATCTATAACATGGGGTCCTCCGATATGACACATATCGACAAATATACCCAGACGGTCAGTCGGTATGAAACCTCTTTATTTGATCTAGCGGATTTAGCCAACAAACATGATTTAGATCGTCTGGAGGAACTTTATTTAAAATACAACTTCACGAAATCATCACATATGTCGGTTGGCAAACAGCTCATTAATACTCCCTTCATCAATCTACAGGATGGCAGAATGCGCCCTACTGAGGTGGGCGGGATTTATGGGGAATTATTTCCCGGCAAAAAGAATAAGTTGGAAGGGGGATACTTGTATGAAATTTCCCCTCGCGGTACAGTTGATTGGTATGGAATAGGCGAGTCAATCGGAATTTATCCAAATGGCACGAACGTAAATGGAACCAAAGGAAATTATAAGGGAAACATAGAATCTAATGGTGTATACCTGATAGGATATACTCACCAATTACCGCAAGGAAACTCACTTAAACTTTGGAATGTATTTGTGGAAAATGTATTCAATACGAGTATGGTGCAATGGGATATGAAACGGGGAGTATGGGTGACAGGAATTCAGTATACGCAACAGCAAGCGGTTAATGATGGTGGAAACGAAGATCCATCTAAAACCTATTATTCAACTAATCAAAAATCGCGTGTTATAAGTACGAAAGTCGGATATGAGTCGGGCAAATGGAAATCATCTCTGAACTATACCCGCATCACCGGCGAGGGTCGTTACTTAATGCCCCGCGAATGGGGGCGTGATCCATTTTATACTTTTATGCCGCGGGAGCGAAATGAAGGTTTTGGCGATGTAAATGCGTATGTAGGGAAAGTAAATTACTCCTTTTCCAAGGTACCCTTGAAGGCTTCATTAAGTTATGGTTATTTCCAATTGCCTGATGTAAAGAACTATGCATTAAACAAGTATGGTCTCCCGAGTTACACACAATTAAATATCGATTTGAGTTATGAGTTCGTTGATTTCTTAGAAGGTTTAGAAATTCAAGCTTTGTATGTTCACAAAGCCAACCAAGGCGAAACCTATCAAAATGAAAAATACATCATAAATAAGGTCAATATGAGCAATTATAACCTGATTTTAAACTTTCACTTTTGATCATAACTTTTTTTAGTCTTGTGATAAAAATCACGAAAAAGGGATAAAATTGGCCCCAAATTTGTATCAACAAAAAACAATAAAACACACATGGAAATTATAGGTTATTTCGCCTCTCTTCTTATTGGAATCTCGTTGGGCTTAATCGGCGGCGGAGGATCCATTTTAACAGTACCCGTTTTAGTATATTTATTTGGTGTAGATCCTATTTTAGCTACGGCATATTCGCTTTTCGTCGTAGGAGCAAGTTCCCTGGTAGGGGCATTTCCTAAATACAAACAAGGCTTAATCAACATAAAAACAGCCGTTATTTTCGGCATTCCTTCGATAGCAGCGGTTTATGCAACGCGTAAATTTATCGTTCCTTTAATTCCTGCAGAAGTTTTCACCGTTGGTGAATTTGTTGTTACAAAATCCATCTTAATGATGGTTTTATTCGCGGTATTGATGGTGGCTGCATCTATCTCGATGATTCGCGGAAAATGTGAACAATGCGAAAAGGAAAAATTAGGTACTTATGTTGAGGAGGAACAAGTCTTTAACTATCCGATGATCTTAATTGAAGGCGCAGTAGTAGGTACCTTAACAGGTTTGGTTGGCGCCGGCGGTGGATTCTTAATCATCCCAGCCTTAGTAATGCTTTCAAAATTATCCATGAAGCAGGCTGTAGGGACTTCCTTGTTAATCATCGCTGCGAAGTCATTAATCGGATTTACTGGTGACCTAGGACATCAAGTGATTGATTGGAACTTATTATTAATCGTAACAGGCCTTGCCATTGTAGGTATTTTCCTAGGTGACATAATTAGTAAAAAAGTTGACGGAAATAAATTAAAAGTAGGTTTTGGATGGTTTGTGTTGGTGATGGGGATGTATATCCTAATCCAACAATTAGCCTTCCCAATGAAATAAAATAATCACATTCACAGCATAATAATTACCAAAATGAAAGTAGAACAAATTTACACGGGATGTTTAGCACAAGGTGCTTACTACATCGAGAACAACGGTGAAGCAGCGATTATCGATCCACTTCGCGAGGTACAACCTTACATCGAAAAAGCAGAACGTAACGGAGCGAAAATTAAGTATGTATTTGAAACACACTTTCATGCCGACTTCGTTTCTGGACACATCGATTTATCTGCAAAAACAGGTGCTCCGATCGTTTACGGGCCCAATGCAGCTTGTGCATTCGATTGCATCTCAGCAACAGATGGCCAGGAATTCCCATTAGGAAACGCGACGATTCGTGTCATTCACACACCAGGTCACACGATGGAATCCACATGTTTCCTTTTGATCGATGAAAACAGAAAAGAAACTAGTTTATTCTCTGGAGATACGTTGTTCATTGGCGATGTAGGTCGTCCAGATTTAGCCCAAAAAGTAAAAGCTGATTTAACAGAAGATATCTTAGCCGGTCATCTATTTGACTCATTACGGAACAAAATCATGCCTTTAGCAGATGATATCATTGTATATCCTGCACACGGTGCGGGTTCTGCTTGCGGCAAAAATATGAGCAAAGAGACAACGGATACCTTAGGTAACCAAAAGAAAACCAACTATGCGTTGAATCCAGCATTAACCAAAGAGGAATTCAAAAAAGAAGTATTAACAGGCTTGGTTGCTCCTCCCGCTTACTTCCCATTGAACGTTTTAATGAATATTCAGGGCTATGATTCAATCGACAAGGTATTGGAACGTGGACAGCACGCCTTAAGTCCAGAAGGATTTGAAGCAGCAGCAAACGAAACGAGCGCGTTAATCTTGGATACTCGAGATCCACAGACATTTGCAGCAGGATTTGTACCCAATTCGATTAACATCGGAATCGATGGATCGTTCGCTCCTTGGGTAGGTGCAATGATTCCAGACATCAAACAAGAAATCTTATTGGTGACAGACGAAGGTCGAGAAGAAGAAGTAATCACTCGTTTAGCACGTGTAGGTTATGACTTTACGATTGGCTACTTAAAAGGTGGATTTGCGTCTTGGAAAGCATCAGGCAAGGAGTTTGATCAAATCGAATCGATCGAACCGGCAGAAGCATTTAAGCGTGTCGCAGCAGGTGAAGGTGAAATCATCGATGTACGTAAAAATTCGGAATACTTGTCTGAACACGTGATTGATGTAGAAAATGCACCTTTGGATTTCATCAATGATAGCATGTTGAAAATCGATAAAAACAAGACCTACTTCGTACACTGTGCAGGTGGTTACCGTTCGATGATCTTCAACTCTACCTTAAGAGCTCGTGGCTACGATAACTTAATTGATATCAATGGTGGATTCAAAGCAATCAAAGAATCTGGCAAGTTTCATGTATCTGATTATGTATGTCCTTCAACCCTTTTATAATCATGGAAGATTTATTAGCTAACCCAGCAACTACGGTTGTTGATGTAAGAGAAACAGGTGAATTTGCAGGAGGCCATTACGAAGGTGCCATCAATATTCCCTTGGGTATTATTCCCCTACGCTTAGATGAATTCAAGGCAATGAACGGACCCATCGTTGTTTACTGCAGAAGTGGAAATCGTTCTGGCATGGCGATGAACTTGTTAAAGCAAGCTGGTCTCACTGACGTTTATAATGGTGGGGGTTTACATGACATGTTAGTTTACCAAAATTAATATGATCACAAGCCTAACACAACATTGGGGTTTCATGCGCATCATCCGTCTAGTGATAGGTGGATATGCGCTTGCTGAAGCCATTCGTGCATCAGATGTACTGATTGGCATCATGGGTACCGTCCTTT
>CALLKB010000144.1 GCA_938008575.1 uncultured Cytophagaceae bacterium
GATAAAATCGAATCGCCCGCGGATTTTCTTCCCAAACACCTAGCCAGATATACGGCGCTTTGCGTGCTTGTGCGATGCTTAAAGCTTGTTGGTAAAGTAATGCGCCCACTTGTGTTCCGTGGTATTGCTGAAGTACATAAATGCGCTCGATTTCCAGGGAATTGGGGTCCTGATTTTCGCTTTGCGCGTCACCCCAATTCACTTTTAAATAACCTATCACGTCTTCTTTTTGAAGGGCAAAGTAAAACTCGGAATTTTCGTTTCGGAGTTCTGCCCCGAGTTTGTCCTCTGAAAAGCCCTCTTCTAGATATGCCGCTAAATTTTCCGCTGAATTGCCTTCCGCAAAAGTTTCCGCAAAGGTTTTTCGGCCGATGGCTTGTAAGGCAGCGAGGTCTAAAGGGGAGGCTGGTCGGATTATGACATTCATTGATTTCAAAGATAGCGAGCTTGCCGTTTAAATAATAATCCGTTTTTGATTTCAAATAATTTTCCAAATTGCATACATGACAGCAACACGCAAAACATCTTTGACCGCAGGTATCCTCTACCTATTGACCTTCATTTCGATACCGACCTTATCGCTTTACCATGAAATTCACCAGCCGAATTTTATCACTAGCTCGGCGCCGTCGAGCGATGTGGTGCTCGGGGGAATTTTGGAATTGTTGATGGCACTGGCCTGCATCGGGACGGCACTCGCTTTTTATCCCGTTTTGAAGAAGCAAAATGAAAGCTTGGCTTTGGGTTTTGTAGCCGCTCGAATTTTGGAAGCAACATTGATCTTTGCAGGTGTTGCGAGTTTACTAACGGTGTTAAGTCTTCGTAGTTTAGGCAGCGAGTCGCAGGTGTTGGCTCGTGGACTCGTGATGCTCTACGACCGCTTGTTTTTAATTAGCCAAAGTTTCATTCCCGCCGTCAATGCCTTGCTTTTGGGAACCCTGCTTTATCAAACACGTCTTGTTCCACGAATTTTACCCATCATTGGAATTATCGGGGCCTTTACGTTGGCAGCTGGCGATGTAGCTGTTTTATATGGTGTGTTCGATCAGCGCGCGCCAGAAATCGCATTAACCGTTTTACCTATTGCACTTTGGGAGTTTTCTCTTGGGCTGTATTTGGTTGGGAAAGGCTTTCTGCCACGCGAAAACGAATAATATTGGTTTTTATGTCGAATGCGGGACTTAAATTTCTATTTTTGAGTTTATATGAATTCACATGGCCATCATTAAATCAAAATGTCCTAATCACCGCCTAGAATGGGTTGACTTGACAGCGCCCAGCCAGGAAGAATTGGATGAAATAAGCGAAACGTACGCCTTGAAGCGTTCGGCTATTACGGCTTGTTTGCAGGCAGACCATTTGCCTAAGCATGAGGATTCAGAGGGAACGCATTTTATCATTACCCGTTTGTTGATTCCTCGTCCGCAAAAGCAAGCCATTTCGATTCAATCTATTTCGACGAAGGTTGCCTTTTTTTACCGACCGGGCTTGCTGATAACGGTACATCGTTTGCCACATCACTTTATTGAAGAAGTGAAAACCAAGTTTTTTGATACGGGCGTTTTTACCTTGGTTGAGTCGCTGGTAGCTAAAATGCTTTGGCATATTTTGCATTCTTATGAGTCTCCTGCGGTACATTTATCGAATGAGTTGGATGAATTTGAGAGTAAAGTATTCTCCCAAAATTTAACCCCCGAAATGTTGTCTGAATTGTATCAAATCAAGCGCATGTCGTTGATCAGCAAGAAATTATTATTGTTCAGTCAAGAGGCGGTTAGTTCGATTAAATTACATGAGCAAGATGGCGCCGTTTTACAAGATGCGCGCGATCTTCATATCAAATTGTTAAACATCTATGATCAAATTCATGAGGACGTTTCCAACTTAGTGAATTTTTATTTGTCCATTTCCGCACAGAAAACCAACGATGTCATCAAGGTATTGACCATTTTTTCCGTGTTTTTTATGCCACTAACTTTTGTCGTAGGCATTTATGGCATGAACTTTGAACACATGCCTGAGTTAAAATCTTCGTGGGGCTATCCAGGGGTACTCGCCTCAATGTTACTGATCAGTGTCTTGATTTATTCCTGGTTTAGACGCAAAAAATGGCTTTAATGATATGAAAATTCCCATATTCCAAGTTGACGCCTTCACGAACGAACGTTTCAAAGGCAATCCCGCTGCGGTTTGTCCTTTAGATATTTGGCTTTCTGATGCCGTGATGCAAAACATTGCCGCGGAGAATAATTTAGCTGAAACGGCTTTTATTGTCCCTGCGGGTGATCGCTATGAAATTCGTTGGTTCACCCCCACGGTCGAAGTGGATTTGTGTGGACACGCAACCTTAGCAAGCGCCTATGTATTGTTTCATGAATTGGGATTTGCGGGGGACCAAATCAATTTCCATTCTCCGCGTAGTGGCCCCTTAACCGTATCGAAAAACGGTTCTGTTTTAGCCTTGAATTTTCCCGTAGACTCCTTAACAGAATTGCCTGTTCAAGCTGTGCATGGCATCGGATTATCCCGTGGGCCTCGCCAGGTATTCAAAGGCAAAACGGACTATCTTTTTGTCTACGATTCGGAAGCGGAAATTCTAGCTTTGCAGCCCGATTTCGAAGCCTTGAAAAACCATCCCGTTCGCGGCATCATTGTGACGGCACCCGGCGAAACAACGGATTTTGTGTCTCGCTTTTTTGGCCCCGCTTGTGGCGTAAATGAAGATCCCGTGACAGGTTCCGCGCATACGAGCTTGACACCTTATTGGGCTTCTGTCCTGGGGAAGAATGAATTAACGGCCCGACAACTCTCTCAAAGAACGGGAGATTTAACTTGTAAACTAATAGGAGATCGTGTGGAGATTGCGGGGGAGGCTGTGTTGTATTTGCGAGGGGAGATTGAAGTGTAATATGTTAATTATAAGCATATTGGATTTTAATACAGAAATTAAATTGTAATTTTGTCTTTCAATAATTCTTCAATTATGGAAAACTTTTCAAATACTGGAAAACGAGTTGTTTTTTTTCAAAAGCAATTGGAGAAAGCCATGCCTGCGGTTAGACAACAAATTAAGGTCTACGAGTCACATGTTAAATCGGGTAGTACAAATAAATCCCCTAAAGTAGCACCTCAATTCAATAATGCATAATCCACGTTTGCTGGTAATTGCGGGATGTAATGGCTCTGGTAAATCTTCGTTTTCAAAGTTCTTAGTACCATCTTCAAATACAATCCCCTTCGATTATGATTCCCACTTCTTAAGCCATTATAGGGCCTTAATAGATATTGATATTAAGGAACAAATGGCACATAATTTGGCGTCAACGGATTTAAACGATGAGATTGAAGAAGCGTGGAAAAGCAGGAAAGATTTCGCTTTTGAAACGAATTTTGATACCGAACCCATGTATTGGCCTAATCAATTTAAAGCTAAAGGATATGACCTTTTTTTGATATTTCTTTGCTTGGATTCGATTGAGTTGGCGAATAAACGTGTTTTAATCAGGGTGGAAAATGGAGGACATTTTGTGTCTACTCATGAAGTTGAGCGGAGATATTATGCAGGATTTGAAAACTTGAATAAGTATTATGCTCAGTTTGATTTTATCGATATATTTGAAGGTTCTGCTCATGCAAGAATCCCTGAGCACATGGCAACAGTTGAAAATGGCAAAGTGGTCTTTTCTACTTTGGATCGTTATCTATATCTAAAAAACCTAATTCCTGAGTTAATCTCCCGCTAAGTAGCTCATTTAATTGGCTTTTTTGCTAGGAGGAAATAACACGTAAAGATGAAAAATAGTAAACAAGCTAAGTCGGGCGGAATGCTGGGAACAAAAACAAAACGTGTGTCAGATTTGTCCAACAAGGCGAATATAATCCCCAAAAGTCCCTTTAAAAGTAATTTGGCAAAAACAGCAAATAAACGAATTAACAACCCTTATAAATTATAACCATGAAAAAACTATTCACCTTTTTGGCAATCCTTGCCATGGCCAGCAACCTGACTGCTCAAATTCCGAAAGCGAACCTATTGAAAGATTGGGAGCGCGCGCGTGCTTACACGAAAGAATACTTAGACGCAATGCCGGAAACGGGTTATGCTTTAAAGCCAACGAAAGAAATGCGTTCTTTTGCTGGCCAAATGCTTCACCTTTCTGATGCGATTTACATGTTTGTGGGAACGGCAACGGACGTAGCTCCTACGGCAAAGGATTTGGAAAAATCGAATGACGTGGCGAAAGCAAGCGTAACCGAGAAAGTGTTAGCTGCCTATGATTTTGCCATCAACGCGATCAAAAATGTACCGGATGCGAAATTAGCGGAGTCGGTAAAATTGTTTGGACGTTTCGATATGACAAAAGGCCAAGCGATCGACAAAGCCTTTGAACACCAAACACACCACCGCGGACAAGCAACGGTGTATATCCGTTTGGCTGGCGCTACGCCACCACAAGAGAAATTGTTCTAGTCTAAACATTTTCCATGGAAAAGGGTTTGTCTTTTATAGGCAAGCCCTTTTTTTATGCAAGGCGTTAAAAAACAACATTTACCCTCCAAAATCTGCCCTGTTTGCAATCGCCCATTTGCCTGGCGCAAGAAGTGGGAAAAGAATTGGGATCAAATCATCTATTGTGGTGAAAAGTGCAGACGTAACAAATAAGTTTTCGGACGAAGACATGGATCGCATTATCCAAATGGCATGGGAAGATCGCACGCCATTTGAGGCCATCGAATTTCAGTTTGGTCTCAAGGAAAAAGAAGTCATCGAATTCATGCGTTTTAATAGCAAGGACTCTAGCTTCCGCATGTGGCGCAAACGGATGGCCGGTCGAAACACGAAACATTTGCAAAAACGTGTGTCACTGGACCCGCGATTCAAATGCACTTTGCAACGCAGTATCAGCCTAAATAAAATCAGTAAACGCTAGTGGAATTCCCTACTCACCTTGCCGAAGTCCTTGCGCGCATCGACCAATTCGACCCTGTGCATTATGCTCGATCGCGTAATTTTATCACAGGTGGCGTGTCTTATTTATCCCCCTATTTATCCCGTGGTTTCATCACGGTTCCCCAAGTGGTGAAGCGATTGAAAGATCGTGGAATCGGATTAGAACAAGCGGAAAAATTCATTCAAGAATTAGCCTGGCGGGAGTTTTACACCC
>CALLKB010000145.1 GCA_938008575.1 uncultured Cytophagaceae bacterium
TCGCGAACGATTAATTCTTCATTCTCATCCATTGTATTCTTGTTTTTTGGTTAATAATTAAGGTCGAAACTATTTCTTCCAACCAGTTTTGTTATTTCTAAATCCTAATAAGCGCTGAGCCAAATCCGGTCGCTTCAAATACGTCAAACGATTCCGAATCCAATCTTTATACTCCGCCTTATACCAGAAAAAATACTTATTCTGATTCTGCTTCTCTTCTTTCGTCTTCGCCGTTTTAATAGGTTGCAAAGTGTAAGGATGAACGCCTGAATAATAGATTACCTCGGCCACGGTCATGGGTGTAGGAGTGAAATCCTGCACTTGCTCCAACTGGAACCCTAAATCTTTGGTCTCAGCTGCCAAATTCGCCATATCTTCTTCTTCACATCCCGGATGCGATGAAATAAAATAGGGAATCAAAGGCTGCTTTAAACCAAATTTGGCAGAAATCTCATCGTATTTCTTCTTAAACGCATGAAAATACTTGAACGATGGCTTCCGCATCACGCGTAAGGTCGCATCCGATGTATGCTCCGGCGCAACCTTTAATCGGCCTGAAACATGGCGCGTAATCAATTGCTCCATGTATTCGTCGTGGTTGCCATCCTGGTTATTCTTATTGAAGTCATCGACCAATAAATCATACCGTACGCCTGACCCCACAAATGCTTTCTTAATTCCCGGATGCGCATCTACCTTCCGGTAAATGTCCGTCAATGGTTTATGATTCGTATCCAAATTATTACAAATCACCGGATGAATACACGATGGACTTACACATTTGGCACAAATCGACTCATCCTTTCCCTTCATGCGATACATGTTGGCAGAGGGTCCTCCCAAATCCGACAAATATCCCTTGAAATCAGGCTGCTTCGTGATTTGATCAACTTCTTTCATGATTGACTTCTCACTTCGGGACGCAATAAACTTCCCTTGATGCGCGGAAATCGTACAAAAACTACATCCCCCAAAACATCCGCGGTGCATATTCACCGAAAATTTGATCATCTCATAAGCCGGAATCGGCCCACGTTTCTTGTATTTTGGATGTGGTAAGCGCGTATAAGGCAAATCAAAGGATTTATCCATCTCCGCCTCTTCCATCGTCTTAAAGGGTGGATTAATTACCAAAAGGTCCTCTCCTACGGCTTGGGTAATCCGATTAGCCTGCCACTTATTCGACTCCACTTCCACAATCTTGAAGTTGGACGCATATTTAATTTTATCCTGCAAACAAACTTCATGACTAGCCAACTCAACCGTTTCCCAATCACCCACGACAGGTAAGGGCTCCGATTGCTTTTGAACAAAGGCTACTTGGTTGATGTCAGTTAATTCAGCTAAAGCCTTACCAGATTTCACCCCACGAATGATCTCTCGCAAGGGTTGTTCGCCCATGCCGTAGACCAACATGTCTGCTTGAGAATCCACTAAAATCGAAGGGAATAATTTATCCGCCCAGTAATCATAATGCGTCACACGACGCAAGGATGCCTCGATACCCCCAATTAACACAGGGACATCCGGATAAATCTCCTTTAATATTTTGGAATAAACCGTCGTGGCATAATCAGGCCGGAAACCTGCTTCACCACCCGGTGTATAGGAATCATTGGAA
>CALLKB010000146.1 GCA_938008575.1 uncultured Cytophagaceae bacterium
GTGCAATACCTTCTGCTGGTAGATTAAACATCGTAAGGGTTCCTGCGATAATAACGAGTGAGGCGCGAGGTACGCCGGCGATACCTTTGGACGTTATCATTAAGGTTAATAACATCGTGATTTGTTGCTCTAAACTTAAATGAACGCCATAAGCCTGGGCAATAAATCCGGTTGCAAAGGTCATATACAACATCGAACCATCTAAGTTAAAACTGTATCCTAAGGGTAAAACAAAACCCACAATACGTCTGCTACAACCGAATTTCTCCAAGGCAGCGATTGTTTGAGGGAAGGAAGCTTCCGAGCTTGCCGTTGAAAAGGAGATTAATAATGCCTCCTTTAATTCCTTTAGTAATTTCCAATATGGAATGCCATTGACTAAACAAATGATCCATAAAATCACGACAGTGAAGAATAAAAGACCACCCATAAAGCAAAGCATCAAATAGCCATAGCTGATTAAAATGCTTAATCCTTTGTTCGCTACCACCGTTGTCATGGCTGCGAATACGGCATATGGAGCTACTTCCATCACATAATTAACCATTTTAAAGATGACCTCGGCTAAATTTTCGATGACGTGAATTAATCGTTTTCCTACTTCACCAATAGAGCCAAGTGCGACACCAAAGAATAGGGAGAAGATGACAATTTGAAGGATTTCATTTTCTGCCAAAGCCTTAAAAAAGCTGTCTGGGAAGATATGTAAGATGAAGTCTTCCATTGTTTTGGCTTTAGACGAATCGATACCCGTTTCTGTTCCAGCGGCCGGTTTAGGCCAGCTTTGCAAGCTACCTGGTTGGGTTATGTTTACGACTACCAATCCCGTTACTAAGGAAAGAATCGTGGCAAAGTAGAAATACCCGATGGTTTTAATTCCAATACGGCCTACTGCCTTGAAATCGCCTAATTTCGCGATTCCTACGACCTTGAACGGCTGCACGCCATTCGTGATGGAAACGTTGACCGTGTCGCCAACTGCGTAGTTCCCGTCTTTTGCGCTCTTTGCGTCAAGAACGATGTCGCTAGGGGCAACGGGTGACGTTCCGTCAACAATGGCCCATCCGTTGAGCGCCGGAGACGTAAGCCAGTTGAGTCCGAAGTTCGGAGGTCCCTGTGCGCTGACAAGCGGCTGATTGTCCTTGTCGAGCACTCTGATCTGGCCGACAACCTGTCCCTCGGCTGCTTCGACTCCGGGGACCCCGACGAGGGTGGGAAGCACCGCTTCCGAGATTCGTGTCCGCTCCGGACCAAATGGGGTGTCGACTTCGTTGGTTGAGCGAACGACCACATCGATTGAGGCGTAAACGTCAGCAAAGACTTTGTCGAAGCTCGCGCTGACGCTTGAAGTAAGCACCTGGGTTCCCGACATGAACGCAACGCCGAGGAGTACCGATACAGCGGTCGCGATGAGGCGAACCTTGTGGGCCATGAGCCCACGCAACGTCACTTTCAGCACGTCAGGCTCCGAAGCTCTTCATGCGATCGATCACCGAATCTGTGGTGGGCGATTGCAGGTCGTCGACAACTTTGCCGTCGACGAGAAAGACGACGCGGTCGGCGTAACTCGCGGCAAGCGGATCGTGAGTCACCATCACAATTGTTTGCGAGAATTTGTCGACGGCGGTGCGCATGTTGTCGTAGATGCCCCGCTGCGGGACGCCGCCCAGGACCCGGAAGGCG
>CALLKB010000147.1 GCA_938008575.1 uncultured Cytophagaceae bacterium
CTAGTCGTTTGTGATTAGTCCGAAGTCCGGAGTCCGAAGGGAGTTGGGAACTCTTATTTCTTCACTCTAATTTCAGTGGGCAGTGATCTGTTGTCAGTGATTAGTCCGGAGTCCGAAGGGAAACAATTAGTTCTTAACTCTTAATTCTTCGCTCTTAACTAAAATTCTAACGTCTAACGTCTAACGTCTAAAGTCTAAAGACTCATCTGAATTGTCGCTTGCGTCTGAAATCCCTCTCCATATTTCACCCCAATCTTATGTCCCATTTCTTGGGCACGGGCTTCGATGAAAGCTAGGAAATCAGGGCTGGAAATGTAAGATGCGGGTTCGGAGGAATTTGGGTCAAAAAATTGACTCTTGAAAGCACGGATTGCGGCTTCTTTTGTTTCCCAATGTGCGGAAATATCCACCACAAAATCGGGTTTTAAATAGCGATCTTGGATGTAATGATAGACATGTTTCGGTCTCCAAGGGGCTAAGCCCGTTTCAATTTTACGTAAGCCACTCAAAAAACAGGCATCAATGGCCAATTGCGCACCCTTGCCATGATCGGGATGTCGATCTTCCAATGCGTTTGCTAGCACGATGTCTGGTTGGTATTTTCGGATTGCTTGGATGAGTTTTAATTGACTTTCGCGATTGTTTTGGAAAAAACCATCCGCTAATTCTAAATTTTCACGTGCATGGATTCCTAAGATTTCGCTTGCCGCCGCTGATTCTGCTAAACGGATTTCAGGCGTGCCACGAGTACCTAATTCACCACGGGTAAAGTCGACAATCCCTACTTTTTTCCCTTGCGCAATTGCCGATACAATAGTTCCTGCCACGGCTAATTCCGCGTCATCCGGGTGGGCTGCTAATACAAGTATGTCTAGTTTCATGTGCTTAGTGAATACGTAGGCGTCTTCCTGCGCGGATGGTTGAGGTCATGCGCAAACCATTCAATTTGGCTAATTTACTCGCCGATACCCCAGCGCGTTGTGCGATGGAATATAAAGAATCTCCCGAACGGACTTTGGTCCATACTTTACGTCTGCTGCGAATTTTCTCCCCCGCACTACCATATTCGTTACGTAAGGATAAGGCACGGATGTTGAAGGTTTGGGCGGTGATTAATAAATGGTCCGACAAAGGTTCTCCGGTTCCAAAATTATATACTTGATTCGGGTTGAATGGATTTCCTTCGTAGCGTGTTTCAAAGTGCAGGTGGGATCCTGTACTCCGACCGGTATTGCCGCCTAATCCAATCTCATCGCCGGCTTTAACAAAGGTTCCTGGTTCTAAACCTTGTTTGGACATGTGACCAAATAAAGTCTCTAGTCCATTGTAATGGCGTAAAACCATGTATTTCCCATAGCCACCTCCGTCATAATTCACCACGCGAACGATGCCGTCAAAGGGTGCATAAATCGGGTAGCCTGTCTCTAAATCCAAGTCGACACCCGCATGCAAACGTCCCCAACGCGGTCCAAAAGGACTGGTTTGTTTTACTACTGCTAATGGTTGAGCCCAATTTCGACCCGCTGGTAAATTGTACAATTCCAAATCCACTGGCTCGTCGAATTCTTTGGCATTGATGTCGTATGGATCAATGCTCTTGGTATCCCAAATCGAATAATAAGAAGCAACAGAAACGAAATCTTCCGAACCCACAGGCGCATTTTCTTCCTCAATTTCCACCACCAAAGCTTCACCTTCATCAATCGATGTCGTATCGAAATTACTGATGCTTGGATTGATGATTTTCAAGGGTTCGTATTTACGCTCCTGTAATTCAGATCCTTGAATTGCCGTCGCCGTACTTTCACTTTCTGTCCGAAAGGTCAAGGGTGGCAAATCATCCAAATCATCCTTTTTGGCCGATTTATCCTGGTATAAAGAGGAGCTAGGCTTGGATTCGATTTTGGTATTTTTCTTGAAAAGCTTTTTTTCTTGGGCATACGTGCTCAGGGTCACGAAGACCATGCACATGCCCAGAATGATTTTGCTAAAATTCATATAGGTATTTTAGTGTAAATTGTTGGCCGCCAACCATCTTTCGGCGTCCAAAGCGGCCATACAACCACTTCCTGCGGCTGTAACGGCTTGTCGGTAAGTCGTATCTTGCACATCTCCACAAGCAAAAACACCTGGAATATTTGTACGTGAACTTCCTTTTTCTGTGATTAGGTATTCTTGCGCATCCATGTCCAATTGGCCCTTGAAAATGCTTGTATTCGGTTGGTGACCAATCGCCACAAAGAAACCTGTCAAGGCAATTTCTTCGGTTGCTTGGGTGACGTTGTTTTTAATGCGAATTCCCGTTACGCCATTGGCATCACCTAAAATTTCTTCTGTTTCAGAATTCCAGTGAATGGTAATTTTTGGGTTATTTTTCACACGCTCTTGCATGATTAACGAAGCGCGCATTTGATCTCTACGTACGATTAAATGCACTTCTGTACATAAATTCGCCAAATAACTAGCTTCCTCAGCAGCGGTATCGCCGGCTCCTACGACAGCAACTGTTTGATTGCGATAGAAGAATCCGTCACACACCGCACACGCTGAAACGCCTAAGCCATTGAATGTTTTCTCGCCTTCGAGTCCCAACCATTTTGCGGATGCACCTGTGGCAATAATCACTGAATCAGCAAGGATTTCAGTTGTATCGTCAATCCACACTTTCTTCGGTTGGCTCGTGAAATCTACCTTTGTCGCCATGCCATAACGCACATCGGTTCCGAAACGTTTGGCTTGGTTTTCTAAATCCACCATCATCGCGGGACCGTCTATTCCATTTGGATATCCTGGGAAATTATCCACTTCGGTTGTCGTGGTTAATTGGCCTCCTGGTTGGCCTCCTTGATACATCACAGGCTGTAAACCTGCACGTGAAGCATAAATTGCGGCGGTATAACCCGCTGGACCCGACCCGATAATAAGGCACTTAATGGAATTCGACATAGGTAAAAATTGGAATAAAATGAGTCTGTAAATTTCGGTAAATAAGCTTACAATCGCAAACCTCGAATTTCTCCTTTTTGTTCCTTACATTTGTTAGATAACCTCGCTTTAACGTATGATTCGTAAAAATATTACACATAATCTAACATTCTGGGTTCTGTTATCTATTCTGATCGGTGTGCTTATCGGTCATTTTTTTCCTGAAATAGCCTTACACACCGTCTTAGCGGAGAAAGTCAGTTATACGTTCTTAGGTACCGAAATTTCCATCGGTAAGACCTTGAGCGAGGTGCTCTCGGGTGTTTTTATCAGTTTAGTCAAATTATTCATTCATCCCATTATCTTCTTGACGATCAGTTTAGGGATTGTCAACATGGGGAATTTGAAAAAGGTGGGACGTGTAGGCGGTAAAGCCTTATTATATTTTGAGCTTGTAACCACTTTAGCCTTGATTATTGGATTGGGCGTTTCACATCTCTTAACTCCAGGCGAGGGTGTTATTCGTTCGGAAATTGCCGGTGGTGATATTTCGAAATTCACGCAAAAGGCGGCCTCATTCAGTTGGATGATCTTTTTGAAAGAGAATTTTACCATTCAGGTTTTGGGTTTCTCCTTGTTCTTTGGCTCCTTTTTAAATTTCGTACGCGGAAAAGCGCGCATGATTGCCGGCATGCATCAAGCGGAACATTGGGTTTTCTGGGGCTTGAAAAAAGTGATGTATTTAGCTCCTTTGGGTGCTTTGGGCGGAATGGCCTATACAATCGGTAAATTTGGAATTCATTCGTTATTGCCGCTCGCTAAACTAATGGTTTCCGTTTATGCGACGATGGGAATCTTTATTTTTGTCGTGTTGGCCCTCATCATGCGTAGTTGTGGAGAACGAATTACCGCATTTTTGAATTACATCAAAGAAGAATTGTTGATCGTTTTAGGAACCTCATCTTCTGAAGCGGCTTTGCCTTCCTTAATGAAAAAATTGGAACGCATGGGTTGTTCCAAATCGGTCGTGGGCCTTGTCGTTCCTGCCGGTTATTCGTTTAACCTCGATGGAACGAGTATTTATTTATCCATGGCCACCTTGTTTTTAGCACAGGTATACGGAATCCAATTAAGTTTTGAACAATTATTAACCATCATTGGCGTATTGATGGTTACGTCCAAAGGTGCTGCCGGGGTTACGGGTAGTGGTTTTGTGGTATTAGCCTCTACGCTAAGCGCCTTGCAGGTTATTCCATTGGAAGGTCTCGCATTATTACTAGGTGTGGACCGATTCATGTCGGAAGCCCGCGCCATCACCAATTTTATTGGAAACGGGGTAGCCACCATTTGGCTCGCCAAACACGAAGGAGAATTTCATCAACCAGAAGCCTAATATATAAACGTTTATGTCCACTTCATCCATTTTAAAAGAAGATGCCCTCGAATACCACGCAGGTGGGAAACCGGGGAAAATCGAAGTAAAACCAACAAAATCTACAGCAACCCAACGGGATTTATCACTTGCTTATTCCCCCGGAGTTGCCGAACCATGCTTGGAGATTGCGGCCAACATTGAAAAAGTATATGATTACACGGCCAAAGGTAATTTGGTAGGTGTTATCTCCAACGGTACGGCCGTTCTTGGTTTGGGAAACATCGGTCCCGAAGCCAGTAAACCGGTCATGGAAGGGAAGGGGGTACTTTTCAAAGTATTCTCAGATATCGATGTATTTGATTTAGAATTGGCTTGCACGGATCCCGATCAGTTCGTGGAGACGGTTGTCAACTTAGAACCTACTTTCGGAGGGATTAACTTAGAAGACATTAAGAGTCCCGAATGCTTTGAGATTGAAGATAAATTAAAGAAGCGCCTCAAGATTCCGATCATGCACGATGACCAGCACGGTACGGCCATTATTTCTTCGGCAGCCTTGATTAATGCCTTGGAGATTGTAGGGAAGAACATCGAAGATGCACGTTTTGTGATCTCAGGTGCAGGTGCAGCTGCTATTTCCTGTGTGAAACTCTACTTGAAATTGGGTGCCCGTATTGAGAATTTCTACATTTTTGATAAAGACGGATTGGTATCCAAAGATCGTACCGATTTAAATCCCTATGTCGCTCCGTTGGCGGGCCCTGCCGGTAAACTGGTGACATTAGCAGAAGCGATGCAAGGTGCGGATGTCTTTTTAGGCTTGTCGGTGGGCAATATTTTAAAGCCTGAAATGGTCGCGACGATGGCGGCCCAACCGATTGTCTTTGCGATGGCGAACCCTACGCCGGAAATCGGATATGAGGAAGCAAAAGCCGTTCGTGAGGATCTCATCATGGCCACAGGTCGTTCGGATTTTCCAAATCAAGTGAACAATGTCTTAGGATTTCCATTCATTTTCCGTGGGGCGCTCGATGTCCGCGCAACCGAGATTAACGATGAAATGAAATTGGCCGCAGCCAAAGCACTTGCTTGCTTGGCGAAAAAGCCAGTTCCTGATATCGTGAATTTGGCCTACAATGAAAAGAGCTTGTCTTTTGGCCCTGATTACATCATTCCAAAACCGGTTGATCCTCGTCTCATTACGACGGTGTCCATGGCCGTTGCGAAAGCAGCGATGGAGTCTGGCGTTGCGACAAAACCAATCACGAATTGGGAGGCCTATGAATTGCAATTAGCGAAACGCCTTGGCTTGGATAACCAAGTCATGAAGTTTATCCTGAAGCGGGCGAAGAGCAAACCGAAACGTATTCTATTCGCGGATGCGGAAAACTTGAAGGTTTTGAAAGCGGTTCGCGAGGTGCTCGACGAAGGGATTGCGAAACCCATTTTATTAGGCTCCCGCGAAAAGATTCAAGCGATTTGCGAAGAAAATCATTTGGACTTAGGGAATACCGAAATCATGGATTTCAAACATGCCGATAATGCGGACCTAATTGCGGAGTTTGCCGAACTGTTCTATGAGAAACGGAAACGGAGAGGGGTGACGCGCTGGGAGGCCAACAAACAAGTGCGGAAGAGTAATTATTTCGCCGCGATGATGCTGGAAACAAATCGTGCCGATGGCGTGATTTCAGGCCTGACAAAAAACTATCCGGAATCAATCCGACCAGCCTTGCAGATTATTGGTAAGCAAAAAGGAGTAAAGAAGGTGTCGGGTATGTATTTATTGCTTTCGAATAAGGGACCTTTGTTCTTTTCGGATACGACGGTCAACTTCGAACCGAGTGTTGAGGATATTGTCGAGATTACTGAATTGACTGCCAAAGCCGTGAAGCGATTTAATATCATTCCAAGGATTGCATTATTGAGTTACTCGAACTTCGGTTCGGCCGATGGAGCGGATGCCATTAAAATGCGTCAGGCGACTCAAATCTTACAAGAGAAACATCCGGATTGGATTATCGAAGGGGAGATGCAAGCGCATTTAGCGTTTGATAAGGAATTACGCCAACAAAATTATCCTTTCGCTGCTTTGGGTAATGAAACGGCGAATACTTTAATCTTCCCGAATTTGTCGGCCGCTAATATTGCCTACAATTTATTGAAGGAAGCAGCTGATATCGAATATGTAGGTCCTATTTTATTGGGCTTAGGAAAACCAACGCACATACTTCAATTAGGTGCGAGTGTTCGAGAAATCGTCAATATGGTCGCCATTGCTGTTGTCGAGGCACAATCACCTCAGTAAATTCAGAATCCTCGGCGAATTCGCCGGGGATTTTTTATTGCATCCAGTTAGCTCGTAAGTCTAATTGTTCTTTGCTTGGATTTTTAACAGGTCGGATGACTTGACGGCTAGCTTGCTGAATCACAAAATAGGGTGCTTTCAAGTGCATCGTTTGGTAATTCCCGTCGGCTCCTTTCCGTGCAATATCCCAGGCCAAGGTATCACCGGGTTGAATGATTTGCAGGATTTTCTGCGTGTTCTTTACGAAGTTTTCGATGTCGGTAGGTAGGCCATTAATTGCGACCAACTCATCTTTAGCTTGCATGCCCATCAATTTCCCAAGCGAATTGATAGCTGAATTAGATTGAATGATAGCTCGTTTGGTATCTGTGTTGATCGATAATCCCTGCGGGTCGAAGCCCAAGGTTTTCGCATCTTCTTGTTGGTTCGCATCCCAGGTATATCCCAATTGCTGTAACCAGGATTCGATGGGTAATGGCTGGGTACCTGCCACATAGGCATGGAAAAAATCGTTGAGCGCAGGGAGTTTCGTAATCTGAATGATTTTATCAAATAGCTGATCATCCTGAAAGGATTTCATAGGGCCAAATTCCTTGGATAAGGCTTGAAGCAACAATTGGTTATTCCATTTGCCATGGCTTAATTGGCGTAATGTCAAATCCAACCCAAACCCGATCAAGGCCCCTTTTTGGTACACATTGGCATACTGATCCTTGTATTTCCATAGGACCTGTTTACTTATATTGGTAAAGGAAACATCTTGTTTGAATTGCATCTCCATCGTTTCTTTCTTTTCCTGAATGGTGCGGAAGAAAGCATCACTATCAATCAGTTTTCCTTGCAATTGCATGTGATGGGCGGCATATTCGGTCAGCCCTTCGTAGAGCCATAGGTGCTGAGACATCTTTGGATTCATGAAATCGAAATTACCAATTTCCTCCGAGTGGATGGACAGCGGCGTGATGATGTGAAAAAACTCATGCGCGCACACATCGCGAATCGTTTGGCCTAATTGGTCAATCGTCCCTTCCGGTAAATAATAGAAAGAGGAGTGGCTATGTTCCAAAGCGCCAAAACTTCCCCCTTTCAAATTATCCGAAAGTACAATGATGAAAGCATAGCGCTTCACAGGAAATTTACCTCCTAGATAATTGCGTTGCGCAATCAACATGGGGCGAATGTTTTCGGCAATTTGTTTCGCGCTAATCGTGTGGTTAGGGGAATAGACAGATACAAGGATTTGTGTGTCGCCAAATTGTAGATTGGTCGTATCCGCTTCCGAATACATAATGGGCGCGTCTACCAAACTTTGATAATTGAGACTCGTAAAAACATCCTTATTCCCTTTTCCTGTATTGACCAATGAGGTAGATCCAAATAATTGGCTTGGTTTATCGATGCTCACCTGTACCGGTAAGGTAGATTGACCTTCTACATAACCTAAAAATCCATGCACATTGAATGCGACCATCGTATCTGCTTGGATGTTTGTCCCTGCGGGTTCAAAGATGTATTCGCCTTTGATTTCCGGGCTATCCCAGGTGTCATTCACCGAATAGCTGATGTGGTCGAGTAAATTGGCTTGTTCAATTACATATTGATTGACGTTTTTTTGTTTGATTGGGAGACTTTTTCCATCCTTGGTAATTGCCTTGAAGTCTTGAATGTATCTGCCAAAATCATAATTCGAATAGGTTCCAGGAACTTGTTTAGGAAAGGAAAAAACGATGCTGTTGGACTGTTGCTTGGGTAGCGTTACTTGCACAGGAACACGGTCATGCTGAATGTGCTGTAAATCCACGTGGTAGCGAATTCCTTGACCCCAACTAGCCGTAAAGACTATACAAAACAGGCTAATTTTTATAATTAATCGCATCTTTTAATTCAATTTTTTTGATCAATTGGGTCGGAATGTAAATCATGACACTCACGAGCAACATGGTACCTAGGTTGACCAAGATCCAGGTGATGGCGTCCCATTCGATGGGAACGGCCGACATATAATAGTTCTCTGGATCCAAAGGTATCAGTTGGTAAGTCGCTTGTAAATAACAAAATCCCGCGGCCAATACATTGGCAAATCCTAAACCCCGTAGCAAGATGAAGAACCCATTCCACCAGAATATGTTTCTAATTTGTTTTTGACTGGCGCCTAAAGCACTCAATAATCCGATCATGGGAACACGTTCCATAATCAATACCCATAAGGTGGCGATTAGATTAAAGCAGGCAACGAGCATCAATAAACTGATGAAAATGATGATGTTGCGGTCGAGCATTTTCATCCAATCATAAAGTGCGGGATACAATTCTTCGCTCGTTTCTAATTTCCAATCGTGCGGTAAGG
>CALLKB010000148.1 GCA_938008575.1 uncultured Cytophagaceae bacterium
GGAGCTGCTGGGGGATTAGGAGCTGGAGCTGTCTACTTTTTAGACGCGACCTTAGAGCCGGGTGCGGAATGGTTATTGAACAAGATTCACATCAACCGCGCTATTCGCAAGGCAGATTTTATCATCACGGGAGAAGGAAAAATAGACCAACAAAGCTGGTCGGGGAAATTAGTATCCAACATCGTGGAACGTGCCGACAAGCAATTAAAGCAATCTATATTAGTCTGTGGGCTGTTTGAGGACCCGGAAAAAATACCTTTATTTTTGGATCCACGGGAGGTTTACAGCATTACAGATGTTGCCACGAGTCCAACAGATGCTATGGAAAATGCGGCGCAATACTTGACGCAAATTGGGGAGGCGATCGCCTTGAAGTACCTATAAATTCGCGAGTCTTTGGGCGGCCTCTTGAAGCATGTCATCGTTTTTCGCGAAACAAAAACGCAAAATACGATCCGCTGGAGGCGTTTCATAAAAGACAGAAACAGGAATGGAGGCTACCTTGAGTTCTTGGGTCAGTCGGACCGCCAAATCTACATCCGCCTCATCACTAATCGCCGAATAATCCAAACATTGAAAAAAGCTACCCTGTGAAGGCAAAACCTTCCAGCGAGAACCTGCAAAAAACGAAGCGAATAGGTCCCGCTTTTTTTGGTAAAAATCGGATAAACCTAGATAATGTTCTGGGGTTTTCAGGTAATCAGCTAAGGCATATTGCAGTGGTGTCGCACTTGAAAAAGTGACCCATTGATGGAGCTTTCGAAACTCACTTGTCAAATATTCGGGCGCTAGGCAATAGCCTATTTTCCAACCCGTAATGTGGTACGTTTTTCCGAAAGAGCCACAGACAAAACTACGTTTGCGCAACTCAGGATGCAATAAAACGGAGGCATGTTGGGCACCATCAAATACAATATGTTCATACACCTCATCGGAAATAATCAACATATTCGTTCCTTTCACGATGTCTGCAAAAGCTTCTAAATCTTCCATAGACCAAACAGATCCTGTCGGATTATGCGGCGTATTCACCATGATCGCGCGCGTTTGGGGCGTAATTTTGCGAGCTAATTCAGCCCAATCGATTCGAAAACCTTTGCTTGCTTTTAATTGAATATGCACCGGAACACCACCCGCCAAACGCACGATGGGATCATAAGCATCATAAGAAGGATCGAACATAATCACCTCATCTCCCGGTGAAACACAGCAATGAACCGCGGCAAAAAGAGCCTCTGTCGCACCGGAAACGACGGTTACTTCGGAATTTGCATCCAGGTCAATTCCGTAAAAAGCCCTCGTTTTCTCGGCTATGCTATTTCGCAAGGCCGGAACACCCGCCATGGGAGCATATTGATTAAATCCTTTGGAGTAAAATTTGAGCAACTCTTGCAGCTCTTCGGAACAGTCGAAACCCGGAAAACCTTGCGAAAGATTCAGCGCCCCTTCCTCCAAGGCGAGTTGAGACATTTTGGTAAAAATCGTTGTTTGAACCTGCGGCTGTTTGGAAGGGAAATGAATCATACACTAATTTATCAAAGCTTCTCCATCATACCAAACTTGCTTCACCTGCAAATCGTCTGATAAATACACAAAACAAGCGCGCTTCCCGACCTCAATTGTCCCTAAATCATGCAAATTCGCCACTTCCGCGGGATATACCGTTGCCATGCGAATGGCCTCCTCGGTGGAAATCCCTGCTTTATTAACACAATTTCGGATGGCCTCGTCCATGGTTAGCGCGGAACCGGAGAGGACACCGGCCTCATTCGTGAAACGTGCGCCATTTTTGGAAAAAACATAGGGCCCCGACTCGTCATGAGTAACGGCGTCCGTAATTAAAAAGAGCTTTTCGCCTTTGAGTTGTTTGGCTAAACGTAAAGACTCAAAGTCACAATGCAGTCCATCGGCAATGATACTTGTCCAAGCATCCGAACGAAAACTTGCTCCTACCAAGCCTAAAGCCCGACTTTGCCATTGCGACATCGCATTAAACAAATGTGTGATGCGTGAAATGCCGGCTTTTTGAGCTTGCTCAAACGTCGCATCCGAATGTCCCATGGAACACATAATGTGGCTGTTTTTCAATAAATCCAACACCTCCGGTTCAAACATTTCTGGAGCAATCGTCATGTAGGTGGGAAGACCGTTCGTGCGTTCAATGATTTCTTTCACAAAATCTATGGTGGGTTCTTGCACATATTCCTCTTGATGAGCGCCGCGTTTTACCGGATTAAAAAAGGGTCCTTCGAGATGTAGGCCAACTAGTCCTTTTCCTTTATAATTTTGACAAGCATCGATGGCAGCCCACATGCTGCTTTTAGGAGAACAATTTAGGGTAATCTGAAAAGCGATTGTACCGGTTTTCGCATGCTCATCGAAGGTGGCTTGAATCGCCTCTTCCGTCTGATGATTCGAAAAAAGAATTCCTCCACCTCCATAGACTTGTAAGTCGATGAAGCCCGGAACCAAGAATCCATCGGCTACTCCGTCGGCCGCTCGTTCGAGTAATTTGATTCGCCCGTCTTCGATGAAAATGGCTTGATTTTCCAACCAAGCTTGTCCGGTGAATACCTTTTTGAATATCAGTTTACTTGTCATTTTTGTCGTTTTTCACCACTACCTTTGGCAAACCTTGGAGGATTGCCAAAGGTAAGGGGGAGATTAGTAACCGGCAGCTTGTCCATCTTTACGCGATTCCGTCGCGCCAAAATACACCTTGCGAACAGGATCCCATTTGATACATTGATAACCTCCATAAATACCATTCAAATAACCCACTTGGTGGCCTTTTTGAAGCAATTCACGAATCACTTCGTAAGGATAGCCATATTCCAATGTAATCATACCGCCAGTTGGTTCCATCTTCTCTCCTGTAGGTTCTGAAGACCCCTCATGATTAATCCGTGGAAAATCTCCAGCCTCTTGCACATTCATCCCAAAATCCACCACATTCATCACAATTTGCACATGTCCCATCGGTTGGAATGCTCCACCCATCACCCCAAAACTCATAATCGGCTGACCGTCTTTCGTCATAAAAGCTGGAATAATCGTATGGAATGGACGTTTCCCTGGCGCATAAGTATTGTTCTCCCCTTCCGTCAAACTATATAATTCCCCGCGATCCTGGAACATAAATCCCAAACCGTCTGGCATCATCCCCGAACCAAAACCCCGGTAATTACTTTGAATCAACGAAACCATATTTCCATCCTTATCTGCCACCGTCAAATAAATCGTATCGCCATCTTTCAAAGCTGGGTTACCCGCATCGAAATGTTTGGATGCGCGATTCGGATTGATCAATTTCCGACGCTCAGCCGCATATTCTTCTGAGATAAGACTCTTTACCGGAATTTTGGCAAATTCTGGATCTGCATAATATTTCGCACGATCTTCGAAAACCAGTTTTTTGGCCTCAGTAAATAAGTGGACATGCTCCGCGGAACCAACCTTGATTTTGGAAAAATCATAGCCTTCCAAGATATTCAACATCTGTAATGCGGCAATGCCTTGACCATTGGGTGGCAATTCCCACACGTCGTAGCCACGGTAATTCACCGACACCGGATCAATCCATGTAGACGTATGCGTTGCTAAATCCTCATAGCTCAAAAAGCCTCCATTTTTCTTCATGAATGCATCCATCGTCCGCGCCATGTCGCCTTTGTAAAATGCATCACGACCTTCCCGACCAATCTTCTCGAGTGTATTCGCAAGGTTCGGATTCTTAAAAATATCTCCTTCGACAGGCACTTTCCCAGTAGGGTAATAGTGCTGGGCTACGTTCGGAAATTTACCATAATTCGCTTCGACGCGTGCTAAGGCAGAGGCAAATTCACCGTGAACCGGGAAGCCATTGCGCGCATAGGAAACGGCCGCATTTAGCACCTTGTTCATGGGCATCGACCCGAATTTTTTATGTAATTCAAACCAAGCATCCACAGCACCGGGAACAGAAACAGGAAGGGGTCCCAAAGAAGGAATATGCGTTAATCCGCGTTTTTTAAATTCAGCTAAAGTCAAGGATTTTGGCGAGCGACCCGAACCATTTAAACCGTATAGTTTTTTTGTTTTCGCATCCCAAACGATGGCAAATAAATCGCCTCCGATTCCATTCACATGGGGTTCCACAACACCTTCCATGGCATTCGCCGCAATAGCCGCATCGATGGCGTTACCACCAGCTTTCAAGACATCTAAGGCAGCTTGCGTCGACAATGGGTGTGAGGTTGCCGCCATGCCATTTTGGGCGATAACTTGCGAACGGGTTGCCCATAATTTTCCATAGGTTCTATCTTGTGCCTGTCCTAAAAAAGGCAATACGAATAAGAGGAGAAGTTTTTTCATGTTGTTGATTTTGAGGGGGTAAATTAAGTTTTCATTCGTTGAAATACAATCTTTTTTTAATTAGTCGAAAATAGAATAACAAATCAACCTCTTTAATGTTAGCTTTCCATTCAAATCATAACCTAACCTAAAAAAACAAGTAATGGAGGCCCCCGAAAAACCAATCAAGAGTAGGGAAATTATTATTTATTTATCATGAAAACATACCTAACTACACACAAAACAATCATCTTTTTTTCATTAATTATTGGATTAATATTCAATCAAGGATGTGTTAACAAAAATGCTTTAGAATCCTCTGATGTAGGAATAGAAATCAAATCAGAAGAAGTCTCTTTTGACTCTGTAAAAACCGATATCTCTAAGATTAGTTATTTATTAGGAGTTAATAAATATACGAAAAGTCGACAAAGCCAGCCTGATGAAATGACATTGGTCGTTGGGGGGAAAAACAACATCATAAACGGAGAGATTATCAACTTAAATAATTCAAAAATAGTTTTTAAAAAAATAACTGCACTAAGTTATACTCTTAATACCTATTTCAAGGATTGGGGAGTAACTGCAAGTCTTTCAGTAGATAATGCAACAAACTCATTCATTATGAAATTAAATAATGTTTCATTTAACCTTCAAAAGAAGTTAGACATGACAAGTCGGCAGCGTTTGGTGGCAATAATTTTATTAAACTACTATGATGAATTTCGCGTATCTAATCCATACCTTGTAAATGGTTCAAGCATACGTAGTGAGAATGAATCCCCAATTGGTAAATCAATCTATTCATTTACGATTGGTTGGGGATTTACAAGGGAGCAATCTATTGATGATGAGCTCTCGGCTAGAGGTGGTTCTGTTGATGAAATAAAAAAATATGAATGTACATTACTTGGCACTAGTAATTCTTGTTTCTTTGAATCCTTAGGATGTGTTACGATTTCAACCTTCAAATGCAATATAGCTAGCTAATCATGAATCTAATTTCACCCGAATCCGCTCAATTATTTAGAATAATTGTTGGGGCAATAATTTTCTTATATTTCTTCATCGTCGCGCGGGCTATCAGGCAGATTTTGCAAACGAGTACCTTTTCCTATGTTCAAAAAATTAATTGGATCCTACTCGTCTTGTTCCTACCATGTTGGGGAATGATCATCTATTTTGCTGTAAATGCCTCCAAGAATTAAGGCCTTGAAACAAAAAACCCCCGAACATTGTTCGAGGGTTTTTACATTTTGAACCACCAAATTAATAAACACGTTTTGGAAAAAACTTCTGCTTAATGCGCTCCGAGATGTAATACATACACGGCACAATCACTAGGGTCAAGACTGTCGAGAACGTCAATCCAAAAATGATCGTCCAAGCCAAAATCCCCCAGAAATCCGCAGATTCCGATCCAAAGAAAATATGTGGATTCAGCTCCGTAAACATCGAGACGAAGTCAATGCTCAAGCCTACTGCCAATGGAATCAAACCTAATACCGCAGCCGAAGCGGTCAACAATACCGGCGTCAAACGAATTCCACCACCTTCAATGATCGCTTCTTTCAATTCATAACCACGTTTGAAACGTAGCTCCTCAATGAACTCGATCAACAAAATACCGTTTTTCACCACGATACCTGCCAAGGCAATGATACCCACTCCGGACATAATCACCGAGAATGTCATTCCAAAGGCCATAAAGCCTAAGAAAACACCAATCAAGGATAACAAAATTGTCGCGAAAATAATGAATGGCTTCACCGCCGAGTTAAACTGCGTCGCTAAAATCAAATAGATCAACACCAAGGCAGCCATAAAGGCCATTCCCAAGAATTCACCTGATTCTTTCTGCTGCTCCTGCTCGCCACCCATACGGATTTTGTAGCCCTGCGGCATATCAATCGTCTCAAACAATTGCTCCAATTCACCCACAATCTCATTCGCATTATAACCCTGAACCACATCGGATCCCAAGGTAACTACACGCTCCTGATTCTTGCGATTAATCTGACTAAATGAAGTCGCATAACGAATATCCGCAATCGCATTCAAAGGCACTTGACGCAAGGCTCCCCCCATATTCATGTCACGGTAGGTAATGTTCATCGACAATAATTTCTCGATTTGATTACGAGAATCCCCTTTCAATCGTAATTGAATCGGATATTCATCTTTAACATCACGGAACTTCGAAATCTCCGCGCCAAACAATCCCGTACGAACAGCCATCGCAACTTGTGCGGATGAAATTCCTTCCCGACTCGCCTTCTCACGATTCACATCGATGATGATTTCAGGCTTATTCGTCACCAAATCCGACTTCAATTCTTGAATTCCTTCAATGCCCGACTTCTGAATAATCTTCCGAACCTTTTGCTCTAATTCCTGAAGAACAACAAAATCATCGCCCGCAATCTCAATAGAAATCGGCTTACCCGTTGGCGGCCCTTTAGCCTCCCGCTCAATCGCCATTTCCACACTTGGGATAGGTTTTTCAAAGAACTCTTTTTGAATCTTTTCCAACATGTCGCCTGAAGAGATTTCTCCACGCTCTTGTTTCGGAGCAAATGCAATCGTCACCTTACTCTTATGTGGTGTCGCACCGCGATCAGGTTGCATCGGATCTCCCGCATTTTTACCTACGTTTGAAATCACCGAGTTCACAGCCTTACCCGCATTTTCCTTTTTGATGAAAGCAAAAACGCGTTGCTCAACAATCTTTGTAACAGAATCCGTCACTTTGGAATCCGTCCCAATCGGCATTTTTGAATAGATATAAATGTAATCCGGATCTGACGCTGGGAAGAAAATAACCTTCGGCTTCACAATACCCATCAATACGATCGTCGCAACCAATAATCCAAAGGCAGCAATAGTAGCATAAACAGCCCGGCGACCCTCCAATACCCACGAAATAACCCGACGGTATGCATTTTTAAATGCTGGTAAGGTTTCCTCTTGGAAAGGAACAACCCATTTTGGCGTCACAATAAAGTGATTGAAAACGTACAATACCAAGGCCAAAAGGCCAAAGTTTCCGAATCCAAAATGTCCTAAACCAAAGCCTATCACATATCCGAAGATAGTTAAGCTCAAAAGAATAAACACAGTCCGACGGATATCCGCAAACTTAGGTTCTTTCACATCGTTCACCTCCTCATCATGACGTTTCATAAACGAAACTGCAAACACCGGATTCATCACGTATGCCACAAACAAGGACGCAAACAAGGTAATGATCAAGGTAATCGGCAAGAATTTCATGAATTCACCCACGATACCCGGCCAGAATAACAAAGGCAAGAAAGGAGAAATCGTTGTCAATGTTCCCGTTAAAACTGGAACAAATACTTCAGATGCCGCCAATTTAACTGCTTCCGTGATCGATAATTTTTTGAAATTATTGAACAAACGGTGGGCATTTTCAATCACCACAATCGCATCATCCACCACAATTCCTAAGCCCAACAAGAACGCAAACAATACGATGGTATTCAACGTAAAGTCCAAACCTGGCATGAACAAGAAAGTCAATAAGGCAGACAAAGGCACTGAAAGACCTACAAATGCCGCATCACGCACACCCATAAAGAACATCAATACTACCACCACGAAAATAAATCCAAGGATTACCGTGTTAATCAAATCCGCAAGGTCACCACGCGTACGCTCCGACTGGTCAGCTGTCACGGAAACAACTAAACCCGCAGGAAAACGACTCTCGCGATATTCTTCAATCGTCTTTTCAATGCGGTCCGCCGCGTTAATTAGATTCGCGCCACTACGCTTAATCACGTTCAAGGTAATAACCGATTTGTTATCCAAACGCGCAAAATCTTGCTTCTCCTCAAATCCATCACGCACATCCGCCACATCTTTCAAACGTACGCGAGCTCCCGTCGAAGAACCGACCATCAAGTTGGCCAATTGATCCACCGACTTAAACTCTCCTACCACACGTAACGAACGACGAACGCCATTCACGTCTAAATCACCTCCTGAAATGTTCACGTTTTCACCCTGAACAGCTTGTTGGATGTCATAAAAAGTCAAGCCATAACTCTGCATCTTGTACAGATCCAAGTTCACCTGAATTTCACGTTTCAAAGCACCTACGATATCCACACGCGTGATTTCAGGCATACCCTCTATCTCGTCTTGTAAATCTTCTGCGTATTTCTTCAACTTATCTAATGGATAATCCCCAGCGATGTTGATGTTCATGATCGGGAACTCCGAGAAGTTCACCTCGGCCACAGCAGGATCACGCGTTAGATCTTTTGGTAAGTCATTACTTGCTTTGTCCACGGCATCTTGCACACGTTGTTTGGCAACGGGAACAGATACATCCGTATTGAATTCCACAATAATCACGGATAAATCCTGCAATGCATTGGATTTCACACTTTTAATGCCGGTTACCGACTTCAATTGCTTTTCGATCGGTTTGTTGATCGTATTCTCAATATCCGCAGGAGTCGTTCCTGCATAAACCGTTTGAACAACCATTTGCGGAACAACAATATCCGGAAACTGCTCTTTCGGAAGGCGTGAGTAAATACCCAATCCCGCAACAAAAATGATAAATGTAAAAATATAAACAGTG
>CALLKB010000149.1 GCA_938008575.1 uncultured Cytophagaceae bacterium
GCCCAATATCGTAATATTGCGCTGCTCCTGAAATAGAGTCGGTATCTAAATACCAACATTTCATAGAATTTTTTTGAACAAACCAAACTCGTCTATGGTGAATAACAAGGTCGGTCAATAAACTGGTATCGACGCCGGTAATTGCATAAGGTGTAGAAACATCAGTGACGCTATACCATGTCGTGCCATTGTAAATTAATAAATTATCTTCTCCATTTACCGCAATTGTAAATGTGCCGCCGCTAGTTGCCATTTGACCAAAATGCCATCTTGCGTTAGTTAACCCTGTAACAACTGGAGGGACAATATAGTCGCTTGCGTCCCATAAGGTTTCATCCCAAATTCCAATAAACGCTTCTTCAGTAACGTTGTATATATGACAATCGCCGTTATCGTTTGATGCGGCAAACATTTCAATTTGCCCTGATTGCCCGTTAAAAGTAATAAACGATTCTACATTGCCGACAACGTTATTAGACCAAAAGGTGTAGCCTTTGCGCGATTGCAATTCAGTAGGCAGACAAAACCAGTTATCAATAATAACCGCCTCATTAGGGGACATTGAAGCTAACTGATTGACCGCGTTCCACCCACCAATTGGCGCGGTAACAGTGACGGTGTTGGCTGTTTGGCGTTTAGGTCGTAACATTTCACACCTTAAGACGTAGTGTTGCCATAACCCGTATCGGGTATATTGTTCTGGGTGAGTAGTATATTTGGATAGCGTGGCGCGAGAGATAGCGTATCTGCGCCGCTCTCCGCTGCTTTCCATTTCTCCAGCTCACGAGTGTAATCCTGAAGCACTGCGGTGGTGTCAAAGCCTTTAATCTCAAATAGCTTAAGCTTTGTACCTAGCACCATTACGCGGTCAGGAAATAGTGTTGTATCTGTATCAACCGTTAAACGTGATTTAGATGTTCCATCAGCCGCTACAACCCATGCGTTAGAAACGTACTCAAAGCCCATTACTAGCACTGCGGTAGGCGCAGGCCAGATAGTGAACTTGTTGCCCATCATTCTAAAGCGCATACGAGGGCCTGTCGTGACATAGCTTGCTTTAAGCCATTGCCACTCTTGGGCATCTTTAGGGCCAATAATCGACCATCGGTTTGATTTATTGTATTGAGTTTTGTCTACCATTCGCGCAAAGTCGCTAGGCATTGCATATTTAGCTTGGCTAAACGTAATGGTAATCCCTGTTGCAGTGGCAGTAGCAGGAATAGAAGTTGTAGCCGTTGTTGTACCAACAAAAATGACAAAAGTGTCTTGTGACAACCCCTCGCCAATAGCCATAAAATCAGTTGATAGCCCTGTTACTGACGACAAATTAGTGATAGTTGTCGAGCCTTCAGTGACATCACCCGTATATTGATAGTAAACCGTTTCAAAACGATACTCAGCCGCTAGAGCTTGCCAGTCACGCTCAGTGGATAGCGTGTCGCCTGTACGGTTCATCAGCGCTTGAATTTGAAGCACTTGAGGGTCTGTTGACGTCGCCACTTGCGTGGGAACAGGCAAACCTATTTCTAAACAGACATCTTGAACATTTGTAAGTAGGTTTGCCATGCGTTTTATTCCTTAACGGTTCTAACTCTTTTGACTTCAGGTGGTTGTGCTTCCATCAAAATTTTCATTTGCGCTTGAAGCTCTGCAATTTGGTCAGTTTGAGCTTTAATTAGCTCATCAGCGTCTATTTTACCACGATTTAAAAAGGCTTGTGCTTTATTGCGAAGTTGTGTGCCGCCCATAATGCGAAGGAACGCACTGTCAGGCGCACCAGCAACTTGCTCAATATATCTAAAACCTTGGTAGGCTAGCTCAATGCGTAGTGACTCAGAAATCTCTGGCCATTCCTCCATTGGCGTACCTTTAATATCTTTTAAGCCTTTATATGCGTTCCACTGACGTGAAAAACGAGCTTTGTGATTATCATCGGCAATTGTGTCAATCGCGAGCGATTTGTCGCCGGGTACATTGATTCGGATAAAGTCGTATTCTTGCCCATCGTGCGTTCCAATGTAGAAAGAAACGTCTAAGTAAGCATCGCCGCCGGTGTCGCCGACGTAAGAAATTTGTTCGCTCATATTTAATCCTAGAAAGTTGGCGGTAAGCCGTCTAGCTTACCGCCTTAAAAATTATACTACTTGACCTTGATGGAATGGACGATTGATTTGAATCAACGCCAAACCTGAGCTAGGTGTACCTGTTGTGGTAGATACTTTAGCATTTAAGATTTGCTCACCGTTTACTTGAGCGTCATCAACACTGCCGGGTGTAGCTGCTAACGCATAAACGTCAGCGCCAACAGTCATCGCGTTAGGCGCTTTAACCGCCGCGATACCTTGAATCTGATACCAGCCGTATTGTGACGCTACGTTAGCTGACATTGCTACAGCAACTTGACCAACGCCACCAGTAGCAGGCGCCAAAGCGGTTGTTGCTAAGCCAAAGCCAGAATTAGCTCCCGTTGAACATAAACCTGTCAATCAAAATACAGCAAAGGCTATTGAGAAGTTGGAGAATCAAATCATGGAATTGGAACAGGAAATTGAGCAGATTGAAAACGAGATGGCCAGCGTAGCTGCGGACTCAAAATTTGATGAGCTTAAGGCTTTGGAAAGCAAACGCCATGCGGTGCAAGTGAAACTTGAAGAAACAACTGCCGAATGGGAGTTATTAATTGGCTAATATGCGAAGCGCCCTATTCATCGTTTTATTGATTTCATTCCAATTAACTGCAATAGGGCAATTACAAAATCGAATTGTTGATCCGAAAATTAAGAGTGTTTATCTAAGTCAGTTAGTTCCGCATGAGCTCATTCAGGCACAGCCGAGTTTTGACATTAGCGCTCAAGGGAATTATTTATTGCTGGATGACTTATCCCTGCAGAATCGTAATTCGCTCTATTTGCGTGTGATTCATTGCCAGTCGGACTGGACGGCTTCACCCCTTTCAGACATCGAGTTTCTTCAGGATTTCAATGATATCCCAGTCCGTGATTCACAAGCTTCCATGGGTACCAAAGTACCTTATCGGCATTATCAAATAGCCTTACCACGTGTAAAGCTGGCAGGAAATTATGTAGTCATGTTATATAATCGAGCCAAAAGGGATACGATCCTCACGCAGCGCTTTTGTGTATATTCACAGGAATTGACCGTTGCTACCCAAGTTCGATTTGGTCGGAGCAATGCATTACGCAGTACACATCAAAACCTAGACATAAAACTAAAATACCCAAACGGACTCATGCTAAATGCGGCGGAGGATCTAAAAATCTATGTAAAGCAAAATGAAATCATTCAAAATCAACTGCCGAAAATGCCAACAGGAATCATTAATCCGATGGAACAGAGCATTAGTTTCCCAACCTATGAAAACGAGCAAGCCATCGCTGGAGGAAACGAATATCGATTAGTTGACCTTCGAAGTACGCAACAAAAATTAAGTTTCATCGATTATTGGGATGTTAAGGAAAACGAAACGCGTTTATATACCCAATTAGAAAACCCACAAGGGAACTATGCGTATGTACAGCGAAATGACAGCAATGGCGCATATGTAATTGAAAACTATGAAAATTCAAGCAATCCCCTTTATGCGGATTATGTTACTTGCACTTTTCGCTTAAAAGCATCTAAAGAATCGGAACCGATCTATGTTTGTGGGGCATTCAATCAGTTTCAGAAAACTGCTGAAAATGAAATGCATTACAATGAAAGCGCAGGGATTTATGAGGCCATTATTCAATTGAAACAAGGAATTTACAATTACCGATTTGAAACAAAAAACCCTTCCAATTACTTAGAAGGGAATTATGCTCAAACCGAAAATAGTTATGAAATCTTTGTATACCTACGTAAACCAGGTAAGCGATACGATGAATTAATCGGGTATCAAAGAGTCAACTCGATCAATTAAACGTTGAATCTAAAGTGCATGATGTCACCATCATGAACGATGTAATCTTTTCCTTCAACACTTAGCTTACCTGCTTCTTTGCAAGCCGCTTCACTTTTATAGGTTTGGTAGTCGGCAAATTTAATCACCTCCGCCCGGATAAATCCACGCTCAAAGTCGGTATGAATCACACCAGCCGCTTGCGGAGCTTTCCAACCCTTTTGAATTGTCCAAGCACGAACTTCTTGAACACCTGCCGTAAAGTAGGTAATCAAATTAAGCAAAGCATAAGAACTACGAATCAATTTGCTTAAACCTGATTCCGTTAAACCGTATTCATCTAGAAACATTTGACGCTCCTCTACATCTTCAATTTCAGAAATTTGGGCTTCTAATGCTGCACATACAACGATAACTTCTGCTTGCTCCGCTGCTACATTTGCACGTAATGCATCTACAAATTCATTACCTCCTTTCGTCAAAGAAGCCTCATCCACATTGGCAACGTAGATTACGGGCTTGTCTGTCAACAAACATAAATCGCCAACTGCAACCTCACGTAAATCTGCATCCATCACAACGGTACGTGCCGATTTTCCTTCTTCCAGTGTTGCTTTAAACTGTTGCAAAGCGGCAAACTCTTGTTTTGCTTTGGCGTCACCATTTTTTGCAGCACGTTCAGTTTTTTGAATTTTCTTATCGATTGATTCCAAATCTTTCAATTGCAATTCCATGTCGATAATTTCCTTATCTGAAATTGGATTCACGCGGCCTTCTACGTGAATGATGTTTTCATCCTCGAAACAACGAACTACGTGAATGATTGCATCCACTTCACGAATATTCGCAAGGAACTTATTGCCAAGTCCTGCACCTTGAGAAGCACCTTTCACCAAACCAGCGATATCTGTAAATTCAATCACGGTTGGTAAAATACGATTTGGCTTAACGAATTCAGCTAATACATTTAATCGGTCATCTGGAACCGTAACGATACCCACATTAGGCTCGATCGTACAGAACGGGTAGTTGGCCGCTTCAGCTTTGTTCGAAGATATTGCACTAAATAAAGTTGATTTTCCTACGTTAGGTAAGCCAACAATTCCACAAGTTAATCCCATATATAAATTTAATAAGCTGCAAAAATACGGCTAAAAATGAAAAAAGCCTCCGATTTCTCAGAGGCTTTTCAAAAATAATCGAATATCTTATTCCCACTTCAGGTCAGTCCCTCCAAATTCGTCTTCGTCGCGATTAAACTGAGTAAAATCCACATCGGGCATCAATTCGGTTTTCACATGATTAACAGCTTCATTAAGGCCTTCTACAAATTTGTCAAAGTCTTCTTTATATAGGAACATTTTATGTTTTTCATAAACAAAACCATCTTCTTTTTGGTGCCGACGGCTTTCTGTGATTGTTATGTAATAATCTTGTGAACGGGTAGATTTTACATCGAAAAAATAAGTTCTTTTACCTGCACGGATTCGTTTTGAAAACAATTCTTCTCTATCTCTTTCTTCCACTGTAAATGTAATTTGGTTTGACAATGTGTAAATCTACTATTATTTCTTATTCACTCAAAGATATTGAATGCTTTTTCAGTCCTTACAGCAAGAATTTATTGCATTATTTTAACAATATTTTTAATTCCCACAATAAAAGTCAAACTTTGAATTGAATTTAGTTGAACACGCATGCGTACAATCCTAGTAATAATCCTTTTATTTGCCTCCTTGAGCTCTTTTCGTGGGTTTACTCAGGAACTTGGTGATGAAAGCTATGGCATCGCATCTTTCTATTCAAAATCCTTTTATAATAAGCGAACTGCCAACCAAGAATTATTACGCAAAACAGAATATACGGCTGCTCACCGCTTGTTTCCATTTAATACCCTAGTTGAGGTAACAAACATCTACAATAAAAAAAGTGTGGTTGTTCGTATTAATGATCGGGGGCCCTATAAACGAGGACGTATCATTGATTTAACAGAAGCGGCAGCTAAGAAAATCAATCTTCGAAAAGTAGGTTTAGCCAAAGTGAAGATTAAAATCATTGGGTTTGAAAATGAGCTGATGCTTATCCCCTACCATCAATTAGAATTAGAGACGACTCCTAAGTTCAGCAAAAAATTCTATCAAAAGACACGACTCAAATACAAGAAAAAATACCGCTACAAAAAGCGAATTAGAAATAAACGCTATTTGAAAAAAGGTAAAAAGCCTAAAAGTAAAATGAAAATTCAGCGCTAATTACTTGCGTTTGCTTTCATAGAATTTCAAGAAATCTTGAATCTTATCAACAGGAATTCGTTTCCCAATAATATGCTTCGATTTATCTAAAATATAGACCACTGGTGTTGCGTAGGCATCAAAAGTCTTTTGGAAATCCGTATAGTATTCTTCCTTCCCCGTTTTCGCGTTGATATGAATATCGATACCATTCTTCCAATTCTGAATCTTAAACTCTTCAATAAATTTCTTCCACATCACTTTATCACGTACCAAACAAGCTGCTAAAACGGCAATATTTTTCGATTTAAAATAGGCGTCTTGCTTTAAGAGTTTTGGCGTTTCTTCTTTACAATGGCTGCAATCTGGATCATAAATAAATAAAATAGTATAGTTCGCTTGAATAGAGGCCGTTGTCAACAACTTCCCTGATGGATCGGTTAAAAACATTTCAGGAATACGCTTACCAATTAAGAGCGGTTTGATAATCGCTATACGCTCTTTCATTTTGCGAATCGTCGTTGTGTCCCACATTTGAGGTTCCCCTATGTAGTACTTCTCTGCTAAATGCACAAAAGCGCCATCCGTACCTACCACATTGTGATTTTCATAAGTACTTGCAATTTTATAAACGACATACTTCCGCATCGCTTGGTTCTTAATACCAGCTAATAATCGATCGGCATCTTTCGATATCGAATCGGATTCTTGAACCACGAGGTCTTCAAAATATTTATCAATTTTTTTCTGTAAAAAAGGTGTTCTGATGAATCGTTCATCATTCAAATCCACATTGTCGAAATAATGCTTTTTATAATATATAAACTGAAACTTATACAAATCACTGCTATCTTTTGAAGTTTTCACTGGCCTTGAATAAGCAGGAATTTCTGGCTCTAAACTAGCCTGAATCAATTTAGACACAAATAATTTCGAGTGATCTAGTATCCATTTCTTTTGAATTTTAGCCATCTCTGTACGTAATTGTTCAGGCTTTTGCTTCCCTTGCAAGCCTAAATAAGCTGCCGTCATATCCTTCTGAAAAGCATAGAAAGCTTCATTCTCAGGACTTTGCTGAATTTTCATTTGGCCAACGACATCTGCTGTATCCGTTTCAAAGGAAAAATTCGCATTGCCAATCACCAAATCAAAATATTTATTCTTATTAAAGGAAACTAGGTATAAACCTTCATCCAAAGTTTCTGAACCGCTAAATACAAATCGACCGCTACTATCAACTTGGGCCGTGTCCTTAATTACTTGTTGGCTCGCCCCAAAATAATGCGCCAAATACACCTCGGTATTTTGTAATCCCTTGATTTTACCTTTGATTTCAAACGCAGGATTCTGTGCCTTAGCACCGAATAGACCAACAAAAAGAAGCAATACGAATAAGTGGACTTTCATAAAATTTAGGCTAATTTTAATAATCTTAATTTCAAAAATACAATGTTTTTCACGCTATCTAAAATAATTGATTTTTTACTTTTACCAATTACTTGGATTATTCTATCTGCAAGCCTCATTGCAGTTAGCAGAAGTCAGAAAACAAGAAAGATTACAGGATATTTTCTAATTAGTCTTTTGGTTTTAGGCTCCAATACACTCATTATCAATTCACTATATTCCGCTTATGAAATACCACAAATCCAAGCGAAAGGGCATTATCCCTTAGCAATCGTTTTAGGAGGAGGCATGATTCGTGAGCCACAAGAAGATCCTAACAGAATCAATGTGGGTGAAAGTGCTGACCGATTCATGCAAGCTGCCATATTGTTCAAACATGGTATAGTTGACCAAATTCTTATTACGGGAGGAAACACATCGATAGGTAATCTCAAGATTGATGAAAGCAATGAAACCGAACATGTCAAACGGGTATTAATCGAAATGGGGATACCTTCAGACAAAATAATCCTAGAAAAGCAGGCTAAAAACACCTACGAAAACGCAAGAAATTGTAAAGTGATCCTCGATTCTTTGGCATTGAAACAACCGATATTATTAATCACCTCAGCCTATCATATGCGTCGGTCGATGGCCTGCTTTAGCAAACAAGGAATTCAGGTAATTCCATATGCGGTTGATAGCAAGAAAAAGGACACCCAATTAGGTGTCCTTGAATGTATTATTCCTTCTGAGCGAGAACTTTTTAAATTATCTGTAATCGTTAGAGAAATGTTTGGATTCGTAATTTATCGAATCATGGGATATGCTTAGGTAGACAAAATTTCCACCATGCGAATTAAATCCTCAGATACGGGTTTCTTTTTCGTAATCGTATCATGGAAAGGTGTGTAAACCAATTGATTATTAATCACACCAGCCATCACATTTTTCTCCCCACGTAACAATCCTTCCAAAGCACCTAAGCCTAGACGAGATGCCAAAATGCGATCTTGCGCAGTAGGAATACCTCCACGTTGTATGTGTCCCAATGTGGTTACACGAATATCAATTTTGTTACCCATTTTCTCACGAATCTTTTTCGCAACAATTTGAGCATTTCCTTCTTCGTCTCCTTCTGCAACCACCACGATTGATGATGATTTTTGCTTCGCAAAACCATTGTTTAATATCGTAACGATTTCATCTACAGGTGTTAAATTTTCCGGAATCATCAAAGCTTCAGCCCCACCCGCAATACCACATTGAACAGCAATATAACCTGAATCGCGGCCCATTACTTCAATAAAAAATACGCGGTCATGCGAATCTGCCGTATCACGAATTTTATCAATGGCATCTAAAGCCGTGTTCACAGCCGTATCATAACCAATTGTATAATCAGTTCCGTATAAATCGTTATCGATTGTCCCTGGAGCACCTACAGTAGGAATTTTGAATTCATTAAAGAATATCTCAGCTCCTGTAAAGGTTCCATTTCCACCAATTGCAACAAGCCCTTCAATACCAAGTTCTTGCAATTTATCGTATGCTTTTTGGCGACCTTCTGTCGTCATAAATTCTTTTGAACGAGCCGATTTCAAAATCGTACCCCCACGTTGGATAATGTTACTAACAGATTGAGAATTCAACGGGATGATATCCCCTTTGATCATTCCATTATATCCACGAATAATTCCATAAACTTCTACTCCATGATAAGCAGCACCCCGCACAATTGCACGAATACACGCATTCATTCCGGGAGCGTCACCACCTGAGGTAAATACAGCTATTTTCTTCATCAAACTATTTTTAAATACATGTCACCATGAAAATCTACCAAAAATACGATTTTAATCGTTTAATCCATAAAAATAGCCTAGATTTTGAATCGATTTTTTATAAAATTCATCTATAAAGTTTTGTAATTTGCAGGAATTAAAAAATGAATAATATGCCAACAACAGCTAACGAATTCTTATATAGTTATTTAAACAATGCCTCTCCCACAGGCTTTGAATCTTCAGGCCAAAAAATTTGGTTGGACTACCTAAAACCTTACATCGACGAAAAAATTATCGATACGTATGGTACAGCCGTAGGGGTTATCAATCCCGGACAGCCTTATAAAGTAGTCATTGAAGCGCATGCCGATGAAATTTCTTGGTTCGTCAATTATATTGATGACAACGGATATTTATTTCTTCGTCGGAACGGAGGCTCTGACGCCTTAATCGCTCCTTCCATGCGTGCGAACATTCATACCAAAGAAAAAGTCGTAAAGGGAATTTTCGGTTGGCCTGCCATCCATGTGCGCGATCTTGCCAAAGACAAAGCTCCTTCGATTGACGATATATTCATCGACTGTGGCGCTGCAAATAAAAAGGAAGTGGAAGAAATGGGCATTCACGTGGGAACGGTTGTTACGTTTGAAGATGGCCTTACTGAATTAAATAACAAGTATTTAGTTGGCCGTGCTTTAGACAACCGCATCGGAGGCTACATGATCGCGCAAGTAGCTCGCAAATTGAAAGAGAATAACATTCAATTACCTTTTACCCTTTATGTGGTAAACTCGGTACAAGAAGAAATTGGATTACGTGGTGCGGAAATGATTGTTCGCCGATTAAAACCGGATTTGGCATTCATTACCGATGTGACACATGATACACAATCGCCCATGTACAACAAGAAAACCCAAGGTGATATGTCTTGTGGCAAAGGACCTGTTATTTGCTATGGCCCTGCGGTACAAAATAATGTGCGTGATTTCATCATCGATGTGGCAAAAGAAAACAACATCGATTTCCAGCGCCAAGCCGTTTCTCGTTCTACAGGAACGGATACGGATTCCTTCGCTTATGCAACAGAAGGCGTTGCGTCAGCTTTGATATC
>CALLKB010000150.1 GCA_938008575.1 uncultured Cytophagaceae bacterium
TAATTTCATCTCTAAATTCTAACATACTTTCCTCTTCACCATGCGATAAAAATACCGTTTTTAAGTGCTCAGGTTTTTGATTTGCCACAAATTTCAATAATCCTTTTTGGTCTGCATGCCCAGAAAACACATCAATTTTACGTATCTGCGCATTCACGCGGTATTCACGGTCTTTGACACGAATCAAATCCGTACCTTCCATCAATTGGCGTCCTAAAGTACCTTCGGCAGCGTAACCAATTAATAAAATCGTAGCATAACTATTAGAGATATTATCCGCAATATGCTGCTCGACCCGTCCACCCGAAATCATTCCGGAAGATGAAATGATGATGCAAGGTTCATGGTAATTACGAATAGCGCGAGATTCCTTCTCGCTTTGTAGAAATACTAAGTTTTCAACATCGAATAAGTCATCGTACTCCTTTTGAAATGCGCGTGCTTCCGGGTTTAAATAAGCTAAATATTTAGAATAGATGCGCGTAGAACTTTTTCCCATGGGACTATCCGTAAAAACACGAATCGCGGGAAATCCTCGCTCTTCAATTAAGCGATTCAACGTGTAGAGTACCGCCTGAGTCCTACCCACTGAAAAAGCAGGAATAATTAAACGACCCGGTTTATCTAAGCAAGTTTCTTTGATGATTTTGGCCAAAGCATCAATCGGCTCAACCTTATCCTCATGCACACGATTACCATATGTGCTTTCACATACTAAATAATCACAAGCCGGCATTGGGAATGGATCAATGTGCAAAGGATAATCATAGCGACCTATATCACCGCTAAATCCAAGCGTTTTTGTTTGATCGCCTTCCGTAACGGAGAAATACAAATGTGCGGCACCCAATAAATGCCCTGCAGGAATAAAGGTTAATTCAAGACCGGGTTTGATAACAAACTTCTTATTGAATTGTAGCGTAACGAAATTACTCATCGAATCCTCCACATCCTTTTGCAAATACAAATCGCCCCGACGTAATAATCGGTCCATTTGTTTATGCTTCTTTCTACTCTCACCTTGCGCTGCACGTAATTTGCGAAGATGAAGGTTCGCTGAATCCATCAACAAAAGTGCGGCTAATTCTGCCGTTGGTGGGGTGCAAAGCACTTGACCTTCATAACCTTCCCGATAAAGCATGGGAATATTACCAGAATGGTCAATGTGCGCATGTGTCAACACCACCAAATTAATCAATGATGGATCGAATGGAAAGAAAGGTGCAGGTTCATAAGGAACTTCAAAATCAATGGATCGCTCCATATCGGTTCCGCAATCAATGAGAATTTTATATCCATCTTCGAGCTCCAACAAATACATCGAACCTGTAACTTGTTTGGCTGCTCCTAGAAATTGTAACTTCATATTTAAAAAGAAAATAGGGCCACGAATGGCCCCAATGCACTACAAAAATACAAGTATTTTCTTGAATTACGAATTATTTAACCTCCCGTGAAAATTTAGCCTGCGCAGCATCTAACTCTGATTTTGTTAAATCTCTGTCGGCAATAATTGTCCTATACCGGAAGGTAATCGTCTCTCCTTTTGTCAAGGTATAATTTAAGGAAGCTTTACCATTACTGAATACACTCAAACCCAATGGGTTAACAGCAAATAAGCCATAACCACGGGCATGCCAATAACTAGGATAAGTCACATTGGATGGGTGATCTAAAATCGCCACATTAATAGAATGGTTATCCATTTTACCAGTTAAATTCATCCATTTGGCACGCGTACTCCAAACTGCTTCACCTTCGACTCCTTCACTACTATGATAATTACCTGTAACGCCCGTATTGTCCATCACAGGCACCTTGGTTTCTATACCATGCGCATCGGTAAAAACATCCGGTTTATTGGATGGAATTTCCAATTGGCGCGCCACACGCAGTGCGAACATACCATCTTTCACATCTTTAAAGGTAACAACATCACTAACCGCTTTAAGCGTAGTAATCCGATCAATAATGCGCAAATCACCTGAACCTGAAAATACATAGGTCGTTGATTCATCTAAGACACGCTTTCCTTTACCATCATCATCAATCCAAGCTGCAGTAACTTGAAGTGAACCTGAATTGCCTTCAGTCATTTTCGAAATACTCTCATGACGAATAGTCCCCATCTTATGCGATTTTAAAGACTCAACGATGCTATTGGAATTATTCCAATAATCGTAGCCATTCACATCCTCGTAATTTAACCACATACCTACATGATGTGGATGATCTACGCGTTCACCAGCTCGTGGACTCATCGGAAACCCACGGGTGATCGTTGTTCCTTGTGCAGATAAGATAGGAAACAGAACCGCTTTTTTCAATTGGCTTTCCCCGGGAAAAAAATAAGAAGTGAAATACTTCCCTCCTACAAGAACATCAACTTTATCCACTTTTTTAACAAAAGACACGCGATCTTGCGAAAAAGCACTTATGGAAATAAATAGGCAAAAAACCGATAATATACGTAACATACAATTTGGATTAAAGTAAAATTCCGGAGAAATATTCCCCGGAATTATTACAATATAAAGAAATCAAATTAAAACTAGTATCCTGAATTTTGAGGAAAACCTCCGTTTTCAGACAAATCCACTTGTTTTTGTGGAATTGGGCGAACATAGTGTTTGTCAGCAACGTTAGCTGCGGCATCTGAGTTATATAACTTAACACGCTCAACTAAATTACCCCAACGTTTTAAGTCCATCCAACGTGTTTGCTCACCTGCAAGTTCACGAGCACGCTCTTCCATAATCAAATTCATGTCTACAGAAGTAACTTTCATGTTCTCTGCTTTACCAGCTGCTGCCGCACGAACACGTACTGCATTGATTGCTGTTACCGCTTCTGCTTGCTTACCTAACTTAACGGAAGCTTCAGCCAACATTAAATAAGTATCAGCCAAACGATGAACGAAATAATCACGGCTACCATTTTCGTAAGTCATATCTGGACGAAGTGGATCAAAGAATTTCTTCAAAGTTGGGAACAATGCATAATTGTACAAACTTGGAACCAATACTTGATATTTCTTCGCAGCACGCTCAGCTAATGTCATTTCATAACCTGGGATATAAATCGTAGTATCCCCTGCTTTATAAGTAACCGTAGCTTTAGAACCATCAAACGTGGTATTGTAAGTACCTGGTTTATTGGACAACCAAGTATCTTTGAACGTTTTCTTGTAACGTGTATCATTTACACGATCTGCAAATACCGTATTCAACAAATAAGGTGTTGGCTTCAAACGCTTAAATGGACGACCATTTACTACGTCACGTTGCATACCTGGTTGAACATCATATTGCATACCAAAGTATAAGTGCAACTTGTTTCCTTGGTTATCAATAAAACCATTTGTCAATGGATCATTCGTGTATTGAACAGAGAAAATCACCTCATCATTAACTTGATTCGCTTGATCAAATACTTGATCAAAATCTGGCAATAATTTAAAGCCATAATTATTGATTACATTATTACATAACGTTGCTGCATTCGCATAATCAGTTGCTTCAGCAAATTTAGATGACGCACGAGTCAAATAAACTTTTGCTAACAAATTTTCAGCGGCAGCTTTCGTAGCACGACCAAAATCAGATGACGCTTTCTTGTTTTCCAATGCAGGAATCGCTGCCAATAAATCAGCCTCAATTTGCTTGTAAACAGCTTGCTCTGTTGCACGTGTTGCAGTTTTAGTTGGACCTGTCGTTTCCTTCAAACGTAAATCCAAAGGACCAAACTGTTGAACCAAGATAAAGTAGTAATGCGCACGCAAATATTTCATTTCAGCTACACGTTGAGCTTTTACAGCATCTGACATACCTGTTACCGAAGGAGCACGATCAATAACCGCATTAATGGTATTGATTCCTTTGTAAGTCTCATCCCATAACTCAGCTAATATAACTACCGAAGAAGTTAATTGTGAATCATAAAAATGAAAACCTTTATAAGAACCATCCGCACCGGCAGAATAAATATCTGTACCGTATTCAGACATAGTTAACCCACGTTCCGTTGCATAAAATGAACGTAATGGAGTATAAGCCGCATTCGTCGCAGCAATGAAGCCAGGAGTCGTAGCGATGTAGTCATTACTAATGGAAGATACTACAGTCTCCTTTAATAAATCACTACAAGAGGCAGTACCCAGCATAATCGCAGAGGCAAGACCTAACGTTTTAAGTGAATTTTTGATATATAAACTTTTCATTATTTCGGAGATTAAAGATCGGAAGAGCGTCGTGTAGGGAAAGAGTGTCTTCGCCTGTGTAGAT
>CALLKB010000151.1 GCA_938008575.1 uncultured Cytophagaceae bacterium
CGGCCCATTTTAGACGTCTTAAAATCTGACCCATCCTATTATGATTGGATGATGAAGGGCGATTTTCCGATGGACACGAAACGAAAATTGACCGAAATTAAATTACAAGGTTTTCAACGCTAGGGGCTTAAAAATTCAGTTTAATTCGTATTTTTGCCTCGCATAAATGCATTCCAACTAATAACTATGCAATCGATTCCAGAAGTATTACGTACGATTCCGCTCACGCATTACATTTTATTCAGTTCTGCACTTTTTTGTATCGGAATTTTAGGTGTTTTGACACGTCGCAATGCGATTATCGTGTTTATGGCCATTGAGCTTATGTTAAATGCTGTCAACTTATTGTTAGCTGCATTTTCGTCGTATTATGCTGATCCTGCTGGACAGATTTTCGTATTCTTCATTATGGCGGTGGCTGCTGCAGAAGTAGCTGTAGGCTTAGCCATTATCGTGATGATTTACCGCAATATTCAAAGTATTGATATTGGTGTACTTAATAAAATCAAAAATTAATTAAGCGCCACAATCCATCAGAATTCCTATGTCATTATTCTATTTAATTCCCTTATTACCGTTTCTTGGCTTCGCCATTAATGGTTTAGCATTCCCGAAACTAAGTAAATCAGTTGCGGGTATCATTGGTACAATTCCTCCATTGGTGGCTTTTGCCTTGTCCCTTCAATTGTTTTTGAATTTTGATGGCCAAGCACAAATTTATACCCTGGCAGAATGGATTAAGGTGGGAAACCTATCGATCCCTTTTGAATTCCAAGTGGATCAATTATCCCTTTTGATGCTATTGATTATCACGGGAGTAGGCACCTTGATACACGTGTATTCCATGGGTTATATGGCCCACGATGCAGGTTTTGGCAAGTTTTTTGCCTTTTTAAACCTCTTCGTTTTCTTCATGTTGATCTTGGTTTTAGGGGCTAATTTCACAGTTTTATTTATCGGTTGGGAAGGCGTAGGACTTTGTTCTTACTTGCTAATCGGATTCTGGAATCAGAAAAACAGCTACGGGGATGCGGCACGCAAGGCCTTTATCATGAACCGTATTGGTGATTTAGGATTCTTAGTGGGTATATTCTTGTTGATTCAAAACTTCAACACGACGAGCTACTCCGTTATTTTCCAAGAAATTGCAGCAGGCAACGTACCTGAGAACGTCGGCTTAATCGCCTTTTGTTTGTTCATTGGAGCGATGGGTAAATCGGCACAAATTCCTTTATTCACCTGGCTACCAGACGCGATGGCGGGACCAACACCCGTTTCTGCCTTAATTCACGCGGCAACGATGGTTACAGCGGGTATTTACATGGTGATTCGTGCGAATGTGATTTTCGAATTAAGCCCTGAGGTATTACACTTTGTAGGTTGGATCGGTTTAGCGACTGCTTTATTAGGAGCTGCTATCGGTTTATTCCAAAACGACATTAAGAAAGTATTAGCCTATTCTACGGTTTCACAATTAGGTTACATGTTCATGGGCTTGGGCGCTTCGGCTTACACAGCATCTTTCTTCCATGTCATGACGCATGCATTCTTCAAGGCGCTATTATTCTTAGGTGCCGGGTCTGTGATTCATGCCATGTCAGATGAACAAGATATCCGTAAAATGGGTGGATTGAAATCCAAAATGCCGATTACCTACATCACCTTTTTATTAGGTACTATTGCCATTGCAGGTATTCCACCATTCGCTGGTTTCTTCTCAAAAGATGAAATTCTTGCCCATTTATACCACCATGATTTTGCCATGTGGTGTTTGGCCATTGTAGGTTCTGCATTGACGTCATTTTACATGTTTCGTGTGTTTATTTTAACCTTCTTTGGTGATTTCAGAGGTACAGAGGCTCAAGCGCATCATTTGCATGAATCCCCTCTTTCAATGACATTCCCATTAATGGTATTAGCAGTTTTATCGGTTATTGGTGGATTGATTAATCTACCCCATTTCGCTGGTGGAAATGAGTTCTTAGCACATTGGTTAGCGCCGATTTTACCTGCCACGGGTGAAGCAGCTGAGGTTTCATTATTAAGTTTAGAAATGGGCGCTCCATTGCTAGCTGCATTCTTACCTGCATTTTTCGCGATTTATTTATTTGGTGTACAAAAATCAGTACCGGCAGCAGATGAGTCTATTACAGGTATCCAAAAAGTGATTTACAATAAATTCTACATCGATGAATTATATGATGTGCTTATCGTAAAACCGATTACCGTATTGGGTAATTTCTGTTTCCAAGTGGTAGAATTCTTGGTGATTGATTTAATCGTTGAAGGTGTTGGCAGAATCGTAGCCTATGCATCCACGGAGTTCCGCCGCATTCAAACAGGAAATGTTGGCTACTATATTTTCGTCATGGTCTTATCCATTGCTGTTATTCTTGCTGTGAGTTTACGCACTTGGATTTTGTAATTTAAAATAGAACAAAAAGGTATGTTATTACTATTTATCCTATTATTTCCGTTGGTACTCGGTGCAGGCTTAATGCTTGCAAAACCAAGCAAGCCATTTGTAATCGCACTAGCAGGCTCCATGATTGAGGCCATCGCCATTGCGTATGCACTTTGCCCGGCTGAGTCGGCCAACTTGCAATTTAGTCAGGCGTGGATTCCAGAAGCGGGTATCAGCTTTACCCTTTGGGTAGACGGCATCAATGGAATTTTGATTGGCTTAACTGGTTTGCTAATTCCTTTTATTATCGCATCTACAAGTAATTCAGACAAGTCGGAAAACGCATCTTACCTCGGATTAATCTTGGCGATGCAAACAGCTTTATTGGGTGCATTTTTAGCAAAAGATGCATTCTTGTTTTATTTCTTTTTTGAGGCGTCATTATTGCCAATTTATTTTCTTGCTGCTCAATACGGCGGAGAAAACAAAACAGCAATTACGTTTAAGTTTTTTGTGTACACCTTATTCGGATCCTTGTTTTTATTGATTGCGTTGATCTACGTGTATTTACGTACACCGGGTGAAACACATTCTGCCGACATCGAAACATTGTACTTGACGGCACGTAACCTAAGTGCTGAACACCAAGGATTCTTATTTTTAGCATTCTTTATCGCATTCGCGATTAAAATGCCCGTATTTCCATTTCATACTTGGCAACCTGATACATACACGACATCACCTATTCAAGGCAGTATGTTGCTTGGAGGTATCATGTTGAAAATGGGTACGTACGGGATGATTCGATTAGTTATCCCGATGTTTCCTTTGGGAATTGCACAATGGGGATTAACCGTATCGATTTTAGCAATTATCGGAATCATTTATGGTTCGGTGATTGCAATCCAAC
>CALLKB010000152.1 GCA_938008575.1 uncultured Cytophagaceae bacterium
TCGTTAGGGTGTATGGGTTCTGTTTCCTGGAAAAGTAAATCCCCTGTATCAATTTCATGTTGCAAGAAAAAGGTTGTCACGCCCGTTTCAGTTTCTCCATTGATAACAGCCCAATGAATCGGTGCTGCTCCACGGTAATTCGGTAATAAGGAACCATGCAAATTAAAGGTTCCCAAAGGAGGAAGGTTCCAAACAACTTCCGGAAGCATCCGAAACGCAACAATAACTTGAAGGTCAGGCTTGTATAATTTTAACTCCTCGACGAAAGAAGGATCTTTAAGTTTAAGTGGCTGAAGAACCGGAAGGCCCTGCGTCTCCGCATATTGTTTTACAGCCGATGACTGCAGTTGTTGGCCTCTGCCCGCAGGCTTATCGGGAGCCGTAACGACGGCAACGACATCGAAATTCGCTTGAATCAGGGCTTCAAGGCTTGCAACAGCAAAATCTGGGGTGCCAAAAAAAACAATACGCATAGATGTTGGGGGCTGGGTGAAAATGTTTTTTGGTTGTTGTAAAACATTTTTTGTTTACCTTTGTGGCTTACCAAAACTGATTTTGTGTTAGCAAAGCAACATTTATTTTAGTTCCGAATCCGAAACAAAACTACAAATAATTTAAGTAGAACGGTCGGAGGCCGTTCTATTTTGTTTTTTAACACAGGCATTAAATTTCATAGCTTATGGCAAAGTTTCAATATTATACCGCTGAGGCGCTCGACAAATTAAAGGCTGAATTACATCAATTGAAAATTCAGGGTCGTTCCGACATGGCTAAGCAAATTGCAGAAGCGCGTGACAAGGGTGACTTGAGTGAAAATGCTGAATATGATGCTGCCAAAGATGCGCAGGGACTTTTAGAACTTAAAATATCTAAGTTGGAAGAGGTCGTTTCAAACGCGCGTGTTTTGGATGAATCAACAATTGATTTGACGAAGGTTTCGATTTACTCGATTGTTGAAATTCGTAATACAAAAAACAATGCAACGGTAAAATATACAATTGTTTCTGAGGAAGAGGCGGATTTACGTGCTGGAAAAATCTCGGTTTCGTCTCCGTTTGGAAAGGGATTATTAGGAAAGAAAGTTGGCGAGTTGGCGCAAATTCAAGCACCTGCTGGGCATTTGGAATTTGAGATTATGTCTTTGTCTCGTTAGTTTTTAATAGATGATTCCTAAAGCCTCCAGATTGGGGGCTTTTTTTTATGCCCTAGGTCCAAAGATGGCTGAGCCCACGCGTACCATCGTGGAACCTTCTTGCACAGCGAGTAAATAGTCGCCCGACATCCCCATCGATAATTCTTGCCAATGTACTCGATTAGACGCAATGCCCATTTGTTGGGATTTAAATGTCTCGAAAATTGCCTTTAATTCCTTGAATTCTGATTGAATTTGGTTTGTATTCTCAGTGAATGTTGCCATGCCCATTAACCCCACGATTTCAATGTTGCTTAAGCTTGCTAGTTCGGGATGTTCAAGAATTTCAGTCGCCTCCTGCTTGTCAAGACCAAATTTGCTTTCTTCCTGCGCAATGTACATTTGCAATAAGCACGGAATGACCCGATTATTTTTTGCTGCCTGTTTGTTGATTTCTTTTAAAAGAGCAAAGGAGTCAACGGAATGGATCAGATGAATGAAAGGAGCGATGTATTTTACTTTATTGGTTTGTAGGTGGCCAATTTGGTGCCAACGAATATCTTGGGGCATTTGCGCTTGTTTATCCACCATTTCTTGTACCCGGTTTTCGCCAAAGTCTAGTATGCCGCAAGCGTGCACCGACAATAATTCATCAATAGAGCGCGTTTTAGTTACGACAATCAGTTTACTTGAATAAGGAGCTAATTCAGATTGAATTTTGGCTATTTCTTGCGCTATGGACATCAGTTCGGAAAAAAATTGTGATGTAAAATTAATTTATTATTTTTGATTCTGCGGTGCGCTACGAAAGTTGGCATCAAATATTAAAACGACAATGCAATCAGATTCAATGAGTTCCCGTGAAAAGCGATTGGTGCGCCTGGTCTATCTATTGACCTTTTTGGTGTTGCTATTGGCTGGGATGCTTTACATTGAAAAATTTCAGCCTGGTTTTTGGGCTTTGGAGCAGAAGCAAGAAAATTTTGTGGAGGATGCCAAGGAGCGTTTAGATTCCATATCCAAGCAGTTACAGGTTCGTATGGTACAAATCAAGCGCCTGGGTGGACGTGTGAATGAATTGGAAAAAGCGCGTTTGCAAATTGAAGGCGATCAAAAAGAATTAGCAGAGCATCCTGAAATCGGCCAGGCGGAATTACAAAAGAAATTGGCTTATTACCTTCGCTTGCTTGGAATTAAGGATCAAGAGATCAAAAAACTTCGTCGGGAAAATGTTTTCTTAATCGCCCGAAATGATTCGTTAAGTCGGGAGGCGAAGTTACTGCAAGATGGATTATCAAATGTTCAGAAGGCCTTGCGCGATTCGAGTGCAACTTTTGGGATAGAGAAAAAGGAATTGAGTGAGCGTTCGCGTGTATTGGAAGTGCGAAATCAAGAATTAGCCGAAAAAGTTTCTGTGGCTGCCGCTTTGCGTGCAGAAGGGGTGAACGTATATGCGATTTCTTCACGTGGTAAAGAAACGGGGATGCAAGGCCAAAAGGCGAAACGCATTGATAAAATTCGTGTAATTTTCCATTTGCAAAATAATCCGTTGGCTACACGCGAGATTAAGACGATTTATTTGCGCATCATAGAGCCTACGGGAAATACCTTGTCGGATTATTCCTTAGGGTCTGGCACTGTGATGTTTAAAGGAAAAGAGTTAGTATACACGGCTAAGCAGCGCATATTTTACGAGAACAATCACCAATCGGTGGAATTTATCTATGCTCGTTCAACTCCTTATCGGGAGGGTAAACATGAGATCGAGCTTTATTCGGAAGGGTTTTTAATCGGATTGGGTACTTTCGAGGTTCGATAATTTCAATTTATTTCTAGCTAAGTTTTTGATTATTAAGTATTATTCATACTTTTGCAATCCAAATTTTTTTTAAGTTTTTAAACAACAATTTTGTATGCAATTAAAAAACTACGAGACGGTGTTCATTTTAACTCCCGTTTTGTCTGAGCAACAGACAAAGGACGCCGTTGAAAAATTCAAAAAATTATTGGTAGATAATGGTGCTCAAATCGTTCATGACGATGCTTGGGGCTTACGCAAGTTGGCTTACCCAATCCAAAACAAGCACACAGGATTCTATCAAATCTTTGAATTTGCAGCGGATCCTCAGTTAATCGCGAAATTAGAGCTTGAGTACAAGCGTGATGAGCGTGTAATTCGTTTCTTGACTACTGCGCTTGATAAGCACGCGGTATTGTACAACGAGAAAAAGAGAAAAGGTTTAGTAGGTAGAAAACCAGAAAAAACAGAAGCATAAGATGACATTAGTTAACGAACCTGTAGATAAAAATAGTAATCGCAAGAAGTATTGCCGTTTTAAGAAAGCTGGCATTCAGTACATTGATTACAAAAACCCAGACTATTTATTGAAGTTGGTAAACGAGCAAGGTAAAATTTTACCTCGTCGTATTACAGGAACTTCTTTGAAATTCCAACGTCGTGTGGCGCAAGCAATTAAGCGTTCACGTCATTTAGCCTTGATGCCATATGTGGCGGATGGTTTGAAATAAACTGGGGTAACCTGATAAACATTTGATTGTAAAATAAGATGGAAATTATATTAAAAACGGATATTGCTGGGTTAGGATATAAGAACGATGTAGTAGCGGTAAAAGCTGGTTACGGTCGTAATTACTTAATTCCACAAGGATTTGCTGTTATGGCGACTCCATCCAATCGTAAAGTATTAGCTGAGAACATTAAGCAAGCAGCGCACAAAGTGGAGAAAATCCGTCAAGATGCGTTTGATTTGGCTGCATCGATCGGTGATTTGACATTGACTATTGCTGCGAAAGCAGGTGATAGCGGTAAAATCTTTGGACGTGTAACTAGTTTACAAATTTCTGAGATGTTGAAAGAAAAAGGATTCGATGTAGATCGTAAGAAAATTTCTTTTGACTCAGAAGTGAAAATGACTGGTGATTACACTGCAACGTTGGATTTACACAAGGATGTAAAGCATAAAATTCCTTTTTCTGTTGTAGGAGAGTAATTCAATTACATGCAATAAGTATTGAAGTCGTATTGGTAAACCAATACGACTTTTTTCGTAAATTTGTATTCATTTATTTGTGATATGCGGCTATTTTTCCTTGTTGTTGGTATCTTGATTTGTCATTGGGTTAGCGCTCAAACGCAAGTTGTATTTCCACATAATCGACAAGTGTTTCAGCGGAATGAGCTAAATCAGGCGACTGTTTCCATTTTGGGGAATACATCAAATAAGGCTGATAAGATTCAAGTGTCATTTGTTCCTGTTCAACAAGGGCAAGGGAAATTAATTGATTGGGTTCTGTTGGATGAAAAGCCTGTTGCAGGTGTATTTCAAGGGAAAGTAGTCGTTTCGGGTGGTTGGTATCGTTTGAAAGTTCGTTCATATCAAGGAGCTCGCTTAATTGATTCGACAGAATTAAGTAGGGTTGGAGTGGGTGAGAATTTCTTAATAGCTGGTCAATCAAATGCCGGAGGTACATATCGAAAACCTGTTGAAATAGGCGCACAAGATGATCGAGTTAATTGTGCGAATTTTTATTCGCATTTTACAGAATACAATCCTAGTATCACCCATCGGTTTATTGGTACATATTCTTTAGCATTTCCATTTGATACATTTAATCAAATGGGATCTTTTGCTACGATTGGGCCGAATGGACTTTCTCTGCATTATTGGCCGGCAGTTGGCGACTCTTTAGTGAAAAAATACAATGTGCCTGTGTGTTTTATTAATACAGGTTGGGGTGGCTCATCCATTCGTAATTGGGCTGAGTCAGCTAGAGGCGTAGCTTCGCGAAATCCATGGGTGCCTGAATTGTTTTATCAATTGGGTTTTCCATATAAAAATCTAAGTCGGTCCTTGGAAATTTATGGACAAAAAATGGGATTTCGGGCTATTTTGTGGCATCAAGGAGAAACGGATGCCGAATTTAAAATGTCCCAGAATACCTATAAAAGTTATTTGACAGAGATAATAAATGCTTCTCGTAAAGATGCGAATTTTGATATTCCCTGGATTGTTGCACAAGCTTCACGCGGTGGAGGATGTGCAGACTCTACGGTGATTTTAAGTCCTCAAATACGAGCAGCACAGAAATTTGTCGCTTCTGATTCATCAGGGTTAAAACAAGTTTTTGAAGGTCCTAATACCGATGTTATTGAAGTCCCTAGGAGTCCAGCTCCTTATTATACTTGTGTGCACTTTTCTCCAGCTGCATTTGCTGATTTAGCTGTTGCATGGACTTCAAGTATTGATGCCGCAGTCAAAAAGGGAATTAATTATATGAAACCAGACCCAATGCCTAATATTGCGGCATTTTGTGGGCCACAAAATTCAATCGTCCTAAAAAAACTCAATTCAAAGTACACGAAGGGCAATTGGTTTAATTCGCAAGGCCAATTGATTGGAAGTATATTTGATAATATAAATTTAAACACTGGAATTTATTCAGCTACATTGAGTGATAGTTTGGGGCGCGAATTTACGATTCCTGCTTTGCAAATTTCAAATTTAAATCCGCCTTCTGCTCCTAGTATAAAAGCATTAACGGATACCCTTTTCTGTGCTAACACTTCTGTGAATTTGCAGGCAATCGAAGGGAAAGTATCCTACATTTGGAATACGGGTAGTTTGGAGCCAACAATTACGGTGAATAATACAGGAGTTTTTCGAGTGAAAACGATTGATGATTTAGGATGTGTTTCTGAATTTTCAAAAGCTGTCTCCACGCAAAGTTATCCCCAGCCTCAGGCACCTACAATTAGTGCTATGTCACCTTATTATTTGTCAACGGGTCAGCGTATTACAGGATTAGATTATGTTTGGTATCTGAATGGAATTAAAATTCCAGCTATGAATAATAATTTTAACCTTCACGTAAAGGCTTCAGGTACTTATCAAGCACGTGCTTCAACGGCCTATCCTAAAGGTCCTACATGTTTGTCTAATTTATCAAATGAAATAATTTACCAACTTCCTGGAGGAAATGGACTAGTTACTTATCCAAATCCTGTATCAAAAGAGTTAATTATTCAATCGCAATTTGATTTGGTTGGTGCAAAGTACATTGTATACGGATTAGATGGGCGCGAAGTTTTACAAGGAATGATAGACGATTCTGTTGAGTTTAAAGTTAGCGTGGGATCACTTAACTCCGGGACGTATAAATTAGTAATTATATCGCTAGATTTGGGGGTGCTTCAAAAAACGATTGTTATTGATAATCATTAATAAAAAAAGCCATCCGTCAATTGACAGATGGCTTTTCTCTTATAGTTAAAAGCTTACACTAACGCAGCTTTTAAGTTTGTATCCAAAGCTTCTAAGAACTCTTCCGTATACAAGTAGTGCTCACCATGATTTACTTTGTTTCCGTGAATACATACAGCTAAGTCTTTTGTCATTTTACCTGACTCAACAGTCTCAACACATACTTTTTCCAATGTTTGGCAGAAGTTAATCAAAGCCGCATTGTTATCTAATTTACCACGGAATTCCAATCCACGTGTCCAAGCAAAAATCGATGCAATTGGATTCGTCGATGTAGGCTTTCCTGCTTGGTGGTCACGGTAGTGACGTGTAACCGTTCCGTGCGCTGCCTCAGCTTCCATAACCTTTCCGTCTGGAGTAATCAACACAGAAGTCATTAAACCTAATGAGCCGAAACCTTGTGCAACCGTATCCGACTGAACGTCTCCGTCATAGTTTTTACAAGCCCAAACAAAGTTACCATTCCATTTCAAAGCAGATGCAACCATGTCATCGATTAAACGGTGCTCGTAAACGATTCCCGCAGCGTCAAATTTCGCCTTGTAATCTGATTGGTAGATTTCCTCAAAAATATCCTTGAAACGACCATCATATTTCTTCAAGATCGTATTTTTCGTCGATAAATATAATGGCCATCCTTTGCTCAATGCCATGTTAAAGCATGAGTGCGCAAAGCCTTTGATTGATTCGTCTGTGTTGTACATTGTTAACGCAACACCATCCCCTTTAAAGTTGTATACTTCAAATGTTTGTGCTTCGCCACCTTCTTCCGGTGTGAATGTTACCGTTAATTTACCTTTTCCTTTTGTTACGAAATCGGTTGCTCTGTACTGATCGCCAAATGCGTGACGACCAATCATAATCGGCGCAGTCCAGTTTGGTACTAAACGTGGCACATTTGAACAAACGATAGGCTCGCGGAAAACAGTACCATCCAAAATGTTACGAATCGTACCATTTGGAGACTTCCACATTTGCTTTAAATCGAATTCTTTCACACGTGCTTCATCCGGAGTGATTGTCGCACATTTGATTCCAACACCGTATTTTTTGATAGCCTCAGCTGCCTCAATCGTTACTTGGTCATTCGTTTCATCACGATACTCTACACCTAAATCGTAGTATTTAATATCTACATCGACGTAAGGCAAGATCAATTTGTCTTTGATAAATTTCCAAATGATGCGAGTCATTTCGTCTCCATCAAGCTCAACGACCGGGTTGGCCACTTTAATTTTTTCCATTTTGATACAGATTGTTTATAAGCTTTCAAATAATCGGGCTTAGGCACGATTAATCTTGCAAAGGTAAATAAGGAATTCTTTTTTATTCACGATTTTGAGGTAAATTTGAAGGATTGAGTCAATATTTTTTATGGAAACGGTTATTAAGATTGCCTGTCAGGATGAAAAAGGTCTCGTGCACAAAATCACAGGCATTTTATTCGAAAAATTATTGAATGTCACACGCACAAATGAATTTGTTGATGAGGCATTTAATCAGTTTTTTATGCGCATTTCCTATGTAGGGAATTGTGAAATTCATGCGCTTCAAGCTGAACTTTTAGCCGTATTACCGCAAAATGCTCAGGTTGAAATCATTCCGCCCGCATTAAAACGTGTTGTCTTATTAGTAACCAAAGAGCATCACTGCCTGGGAGACTTATTAATCCGTTCACAATTCCAAGATCTCCCATTTCGAATCGAAGCGGTCATAGGTAATCATGCGATATTAGCCGGTCTATGTGCACAATTTCAAATGCCTTTTCATCTCATCAGTGCCGATGGACTGGAGCGCGAAGTACATGAAAAGCTTGTTGAAGCCCAAATTGATGCTTACTCTCCAGACTATATTGTTTTGGCGAAGTATATGCGCATTTTGACTCCCAGCTTTTCTGCGAAATACTTGGGTCGGATGATTAATATTCATCACTCGTTTTTGCCCGCGTTTGTGGGGGCGAAGCCTTACCAACAAGCCTTTGACCGTGGCGTTAAGATTATCGGTGCCACCGCCCATTTCGTGACAGATGACCTGGATGAAGGTCCGATTATTTGCCAAGATGTCGTAGCGGTCAATCATAGCTATTCTGCCAAAGAGATGGCTAAAGCGGGTAAAGATGTGGAGAAGATTGTCTTAGCGAATGCCTTAAAGATGGTTTTCGAAGATCGCGTTTTCATGCATCAGAATAAGACCATCATTTTTGATTAAGAATTTGCTCCAAAATGCGTAAATTGCATTCCCTTTTTATCATACTATGTTTGAAAATTTAAGTTCCAAGTTAAGTACCGCGATGCGGACCCTCAAAGGAAACGGACGCATCACCGATGTGAACGTTGCCGCGACCGTCAAAGAAATTCGTCGGGCGTTAATGGATGCTGATGTAAACTATAAAGTTGCCAAAGAAATCACGGATCGTATCAAGGATCAGGCCATGGGCCAGAAAATCTTGATCGCCGTTGAACCAGGCCAATTATTAGTTAAAATCGTTCAAGAGGAGTTAACCCAATTAATGGGTGGAACCAAACAAGATATTAACCTAAAAGGTGATCCTGCGGTTGTTTTAATCGCTGGTTTACAAGGTTCAGGTAAGACGACTTTCTCGGGTAAATTAGCCCAACATATTAAAAAAGGAGGCAGAAATGTCTTGTTGGTAGCCTGTGATATTTATCGTCCCGCTGCGATTGACCAATTGAAAGTATTGGGAGAGCAAGTAGACGTAGAAGTTTACGCAGAACCTGAAAATAAAGACGCTGTTTCCATCGCACAAAATGCCTTGTCTTATGCCCGCAAAATGGGTAAGAAAGTTGTGATTGTTGATACTGCGGGTCGTTTGGCTGTCGATGAAGCCATGATGAATGAGATTGCAGCGGTTAAGGAAGCAATTCGACCAACCGAAATTTTGTTCGTAGTGGATTCCATGACCGGACAAGATGCGGTGAATACAGCCAAAACCTTCAATGATCGCTTGAATTTTGATGGGGTTGTCCTAACGAAATTAGATGGTGATTCACGTGGGGGTGCCGCACTTTCTATTCGTCAGGTTGTTGATAAGCCGATCAAGTTTATCTCAACAGGTGAGAAAATGGAAGCATTGGATTTGTTCTATCCGGACCGGATGGCAAATCGCATTTTGGGCATGGGTGACGTGCTTTCTTTGGTTGAACGTGCTCAACAAGCTTTTGATGAAGAAGAAGCAGCCCGCTTAAACAAGAAGATTCGTCAAAACAACTTCTCATTCGAAGATTTCTATGCGCAATTGCAACAAATCAAGAAGATGGGTAATATCAAAGATTTGATGGGCATGGTTCCGGGTATGGGCCAAGCCGTGAAGGATGTGGATATTTCAAATGACTCGTTCAAGCCAATTGAAGCTATTATCCAATCCATGACCTTGAAAGAGCGTCAAAACCCCGATATTTTGAACCCGACGCGTAAAAACCGCATTGCAGCTGGATCGGGGACATCGATCCAACAAGTCAATGGCTTGTTGAAGCAATTTGAAGACATGCGTAAAATGATGCGCATGATGAACAAAGTGCAAGATGGTAAAATGAAAATGCCGAACATGGGAAACATGTTCAAGCGATAAAATTTGGCAAAGCCTTGATTCTATTTACGAATCAAGGCTCCCAATTCCTTCTCAAAGCGCGTGATCAATCGATCCATCGTCGCATCAATCACCTTATCTGTTAGTGTTTGAGTTTCATCTTGTAGGATGAATGAAACGGAATAGGATTTCTTTCCTTCTCCTAAATTCTTGCCTACATACACATCAAATACAGCTACGCTCTTCAATAAATTCTTTTCCGTTTGTTCCGCAACACGTTGAATGGCTTGCAAACTGACCGTTTGGTCTAATACGAGCGATAAGTCGCGACGCACCTCCGGGAACTTTGAAATTTCTTGATATACAAAGTTTCCTTTCTCTTGCTTCATCCAGAAATCCCAATCGAAATCTGCCATGAAAACTTCCTGTTTCACGTCGAATTTTTGAGCCAATTTTGGATGCACTAATCCTAGCGAAACGACTGGTTTTTTGTTAACCGTAATCGTTAAGCCATAGGCAAACACCTGCGATTGTTCAATCACCGTCGTGTCAAATTGCGCTACACCCAATTGCTTCATCGTCGCAATTACTTGCGCATATAATTGGTGCAATTGACTTTTTTGTGGCGCATGCGACCAGGTTTCCCCTTCCGCAAGTCCCGTTGTATAAAGCGCCAAATGGCGTTTTTCGATAAACTTCTCACCTTTTTTATGGTAAGTCTTTCCGAATTCGAAAAGTTTCAAGTCTTTTTGTCGGCGGTTAATATTGTGCGCCAAAACCTCCAAACCATGGAATACCAAATGCTGACGCATGACGCCTAAATCTTCCGATAATCGGTTTAAGATTTCAACTGTGTCAAACGTAAGATCCTTGGCGATTAAGCCATGGTATTCTCCTTTTGTCAAAGAATTGCTGATGATTTCTTGGAAACCTTTGGCAGCTAAACTTTGTCCAATCGTCAATTGAACTTTTTCCTTATCGAGGGCCGGGAATTCTGAGATGAATTTGGCACTTAAATTTTCCGATAAAGGAATGTTGTCCAATCCATGGATACGAAGAATTTCTTCAATGATATCTGCCTCTCGTGTAACATCCACACGGTATGCGGGAGCTATTGCGATAAACCCTTCTGCCGATTTATTTTTTAACTCGAAATCCAAAGCAACAAGAATTTCTTGGATGCGGTCCGCGCCGATTTCTATCCCGATGAGCTGCTTGATTCGCGCATAGGTCATTTGAATTTCTGCCAATACCGGTTTTTCTGGATAATAATCCACCAAGTCGGAGCTGATTTGTCCGCCTGCGATTTCTTGGATTAATAAGGCTGCATATTGAATCGCAAAAGCTTTTGCTTCAATGTCTGTTCCACGTTCGAAACGGAATGATGCATCTGTTTTTAAGCTATGAATTTGTGCTGCTTTACGGATGCGTTCGGGTTTGAAATAAGCTACTTCTAGATAAATACGAGACGTTGAATCTTGAATCGATGAATCCGCGCCTCCCATGACACCGGCTAAGCCAATCGGCCCTTCAGCATCACAGATCATGATTTCTTCTCCTGATAAAGTTCGCTCAGTGCCATCAAGCGTGGTAAATTTTGTGCCTGCTTTTGCTTGGTCAACGATTAATTTGCCGCCACGTAATTGATTCCAGTCATACGCGTGCATCGGTTGGCCTAAACCATGGCAAATGTAATTCGTCACATCGACAATGTTATTGATGGGACGTAAGCCAATAGCCGATAAACGCTCTTGTAACCATGCAGGTGATGGACCTACTTGAACGCCATCAATCGTTAGTCCGCAAAAACGTGTACAACCTGTGTCTTGAATTTTTACCTCGATAGGGAATGAATTGTTTGCAACCTTAAATGCAGATACATCGGGTAGTTTTACCTCGATTCCACTAACAGCTTTAATGTCACGCGCTACACCCCAGTGCGATGCTGCATCTGCACGGTTTGGTGTCAGGCCGATTTCCAATACAAGGTCTGAGTCGATTTGGAAATATTGCGCTGCAGGAGTTCCGTTAGTTAATGTTGTGTCTAAAATCAAGATGCCATCATGCGATGTGCCGATGCCAATTTCGTCTTCAGCGCAAATCATTCCCTCGGATGGTTGCCCGTATACTTTACGTTTTTCAATCGTAAAAAGTGCTTTTCCCGTATTGTCGTATAAAGTCGTGCCCGGCGTTGCGACAATCACTTTTTGGCCTGCAGCAACATTCGCTGCGCCACAAACGATCGTCAATATTTCGTCAAGTCCAGCGTCAACAGTCGTCAGACTGAGTGTTTTTTCTTTTACTTCAAATTTTTCACAGGTCAATACTTCACCTACAACGAATCCACGTAAACCCCCAGGGATTTTTTCGTGTGCTTCGATGCCTTCTACTTCTAAACCTGTATTTGTTAATAATACATCGAGTTCCTCTGCTTGGCCTTGTTGGGGCAAACGAGCCAAATCAATAAAATCACGTAACCAATTAATCGAAATCTTCATGTTGCTGAATTAGCGGGATAACTTCATTTTATAATCCACAGAAACCTTCCCGCGGGTAATATCACTTAACTTGTTTTTGATCATCCGTTTTTTGACAACATTCAGGTGATCCGTAAATAAAACCCCTTCGATGTGATCATATTCGTGCTGAATGATACGTGCGGCAAAGCCTTCAAAAACGTCTGTTCTTTCTTCACCTTTTTCTGTCCAGTAATGGATTTTGACATATTCTGGCCGGAATACTTCGCCTCGAATTCCCGGAATGGATAGGCATCCTTCTTCGAATCCCCACTCCTCACCCGTTTCATCTAAGATGGTTGCGTTCACAAAAACCTTTTTGAAATCGATTAATGATGGGTCGATGTCCTCTTCTTCTTCTCCTTCATTCATGGGTCTACCATCAACAACAAAAAGGCGGATGTCCATGCCGATTTGAGGTGCTGCAAGGCCTACGCCACTAGCAGCATACATGGTTTCAAACATGTCTTCAGAAAGCTTGACTAAATCAAGGGAACTGAAATCAACAGGTTTTGCCACTTTGCGTAGGACCGGGTCGCCGTAAGGGATGATGGGATATATCATTGTCTATAAAAAATCAAACCGCAAATTTAACGAAAAAACGGGAAAATGTGGAATTTTTAAAAGCGAATGGAGTCCTTTGGTTTCCTTATTTTTTTGTAATTTGCGAAGATTATGAAACCTAAGTTGTTTTTTGATATAAGATAAAAATATGAATCGTAACTTTTTTAAAGCACATCCTTGGCATGGTATCCAAATTGGAGACCAAATGCCTGAACAAGTAACTGCATTTATTGAAATCGTACCTACGGATACGGTTAAATATGAAATTGATAAACAAACGGGATATTTGAAGATTGATCGTCCTCAAAAATTCTCTAACATTGTTCCCGCTCTATATGGCTTTTTGCCACAAACCTATTGTGCGGATGGTATTGCGGAATTAGCGCGTAAATATTCAGGTAAGGATATTATGCAAGGTGATGGGGATCCATTGGATATTTTAGTGCTTTCTGAGCGTGCAATCACGCATGGTGATATTTTATGTCAAGCAATTCCTATTGGAGGAATTCGTATGATTGATAAGGGTGAGGCGGATGATAAAATCATTGCGGTATTGAAGGATGATCCTATTTATGGCAAGTGGCGTGATATTTCTGACGCACCGAAGGATATCGTTCAACGTTTACGTCACTATTTTTGGACGTACAAGATGTTGCCTGGCGAAACTACTTCGCTTGCTGTAGATATTGATGACGTATATGGTCGCGAGATTGCGCATGAGGTAATTCGTCAATCACGCGAAGATTACCGTAAAAACTTTGGATAGACATTTGACCGTTGGTCATATTTAGAGCCAAATTGAATGAAAGCTTTCGATATTCGTATCGACTAAACTAATAGCTATGTGGCAATTTGTTAAATATTCGTTGGCTACCCTGGTAGGCATTTGCTTGTTTTTTGTTTTTGCTTTACTCCTGATTGTTGGCGTAGGAGCTGCAATGGAAGGCGGAGAGAAAGAGTTTGAAGTAAAAGAACAGTCGATCTTACGGTTAGATTTGAATCGACCATTCGTAGAAAATGCCTCTACGGAAGATAATCCATTAGATGATATACCCAATCCTTTCTTTGCCAATACGGATAAATTAGGATTAATTCAGGTACTATCTGCCTTGGAGCGCGCTCGAGTTGATTCCAATATCAAGGGAATTTACTTGGATGTAAGCTTTCCGATTGCGGGTTATGCCAAATTGACCGAGGTCCGCAATGCGTTAGCGAAATTCAAAAAGTCGGGGAAATTTGTCTATGCTTACGCGAATTCATATTCGGAAAAAGGATACTTCGTGGCTTCCGTTGCTGATGTCGTATATCTTAATCCGGCTGGTTTATTGGACTTCAATGGGGTGAGTGTTCAATACATGTTTTTCAAAAAAGCTTTTGATAAATTAGAGATTGAGCCTTTGGTTTTCCGAGTAGGACAGTTTAAATCTGCTGTGGAGCCGTTTATTCGGGAGGATATGAGCCCTGAAAACAAGATGCAGACCTTGTCTTTTATTCAGTCCATTAATAAAGATGTTTTCCAAAAAATATCGGAGAGTCGGGGAATTTCAGCTGCGAAGCTGAATACGATTGCAGATAGTTTACAAGCATTTGATCCAAGAAATGCGGAACGTTTGGGCATGGTCAAATTGGGTTATTTGGATGAATTTGAGGCGAAATTGAAGTCTTTGACGGGTAAAAAAGCTTCTGAGGAGTTGAAATATGTCAAGCTTGGTGATTATCTACATGCTAAAAATCCCATTCCAACGGTTGAGGGAAACAACAAGATTGCAGTCCTAGTTGCTGAAGGTGAAATTGTTGGGACGCAAGGTGGCGATGGTAGTATTGGATCTGATGATTTTGTTAAAGAGTTGAAGAAACTGCGTGAAAATAAATCCGTGAAGGCAATTGTATTGCGAATCGATTCGCCGGGTGGATCTTCATTAGCTTCTGATATCATGTGGCGCGAGATTGAGCTAACTAAGAAAGTGAAGCCGGTCATTGCATCCATGTCGGATTATGCTGCTTCAGGTGGATATTACATGGCGATGGGGACGGATGTGATTGTGGCGCAGCCTACAACGATTACGGGTTCTATTGGTATTTTTGCGCAATGGTTGAACTTGGATAATTTCTTTAAAAACAAATTAGGTATTACGCAAGATCATGTAAATACACATGCCCATTCGAATTTTATGACGTCCGCAAGTTCGCTGACTGATTTCGAGAAATCGGTTGTGCAAAACATGGTCAATCAAGGTTATTTGTCATTTACTTCCAAAGCTGCGCAAGGTCGTAAGATGTCTTTAGTCAAATTGCAATCTTTAGCCGGAGGACGTGTGTGGACGGGTGTTCAAGCCAAGCAAATTGGATTAGTAGATGAGTTAGGAGGTTTGGATCGGGCGATTGAAATTGCGGCCGACCGAGCAAAATTGCCTCCAGCGAGTTATAAAGTTGCGGTTTATCCCAAAGAGAAATCGTTTTTTGATGAATTGCTTTCAAGTGCTTTTTCAGAGTCTTCGATGGAGTCTCGTTTTGTGCAGTCCAATATGCCTTGGACAAAGTCAATTTGGGAATTAGATCGCATGAAAAAGCGTGAAGGGTTTTTGGCATTGATGCCGTTTATGATGGAATTGGAATAGTTAATTAAGAATATGGAGATTAGAAATAATTGGACACGTGAAGAGGTTGAGCAGATTTTCAACCAACCTTTTTTGGATTTAGTATATCAAGCGGCTACGGTTCACCGTGCTTATCATGATCCGAATGAAGTGCAAATCAGTACGCTTTTGTCTATCAAAACAGGTGGATGTCCTGAGGATTGCTCATACTGCTCTCAAGCAGCTCGTTACCATACAAATGTTAAGGTTCAGAAGCTTTTGCCTTATGAAGAGGTGATTCAGGCAGCTGTTCGTGCGAAAGATAATGGTAGTTCTCGTTTTTGCATGGGTGCTGCCTGGCGTGAAGTGCGTGATAATAAAGACTTTGATCGTGTTTTAGACATGGTAAAAGGGGTGAATTCTTTGGGTATGGAGGTTTGTTGTACCCTGGGAATGCTTTCAGAAGATCAAGCGCAAAAGTTGAAAGATGCAGGCCTTTATGCCTACAATCATAACATCGATACATCTGAAGAATATTACGATGATGTCATCTCAACGCGTACCTATGATGATCGTTTAGAAACGTTAGGGAATATACGTAAGGCGAAATTGTCGGTATGTTCAGGAGGAATTATTGGTATGGGTGAAAGCGCAGCGGACCGAATCGGGATGTTGTTGACTTTGGCGAATTTGCCGGAACATCCAGGTTCAGTACCTGTGAATAATTTAGTTCCTGTGGAAGGGACGCCATTTGAGAACCAACAAACTGCATCGGTGTGGGATTTGGTTCGCGTGATTGCAACGGCTCGTATTATGATGCCTAAGTCGGCGGTTCGTTTATCCGCAGGTCGTTTGGAATTAAATTATGAAGGCCAAGCGTTCTGCTTTATGGCTGGTGCAAATTCGATTTTCTCAGGTGATGTCTTATTGACTACACCGAATCCAGATGCGAAGTCGGATAAGGAGTTATTCCAAATCTTAAACATCAAGCCGAAAGAGGCTTTCAAGGATGAGCAGAAAGCGGGGATTGAGTTTAATCAAATCCCAAGTGCACAGGGACTTGAACATAAACATTAAAATGCAAGCGCTATTCCGAAAGGGGTAGCGCTTTTTTCATACGGTAATGTTGGATTTCCCCAAAGAGTAAGTACGATTCTTGTTCAATGTGATAGCCTAAGCTCTTGTAAAATGGCACTGCATTTTCGCGTGCTTCAAGAACCATTTCTTGCCATCCATTTTCCACTGCTACCTTTTCCAAGTAACTCATTATCAGTTTTCCAATTCCTTTGCCTTGTTGGTCCGTTGCTACCGCGACGCATCTCACTTGGCCCTGTAAATGGGCACATTCATGCATGCGTGCCACGCCGAGTGCTTTTCCGTCTTCATCAATAGCCATTACATGAATGGCTGTTGCTTCATCTTGTAAAACTTCAGAACCAAGTGGTTGATTCCAAGGTTCACGCAATACGTGGTAGCGCAGGGCGTAATAGGCCTTCCAATCGGCTTCTGTATGTGGTGCTTTGATTTCCATAAAAAGTAAACGCTGCCAGGGTCATGACCCTGGCAGCGTTAGCAAAAATAGGTAAAAATGTCGAACGTGATTTGCCGTTCAACAAATTATCATAAAACTTATTTTGCAAAATTCACAGCCCGCATTTCACGTATAACCGTTACTTTGATTTGGCCAGGATACTGCATTTCTTTCTCGATTTTTTGCGAGATATCAAACGATAGCTTTGATGCTTTGTCATCACTCACATGCTCAGAATCAACGAGGATACGTAATTCGCGGCCTGCTTGGATGGCATAACATTTTTGAACGCCTTGGAATGATGTCGCTAAATCTTCCAAATCACGTAAACGCTTCATGTAAGATTCCATCATCTCACGACGAGCGCCTGGGCGTGAGCCGGAGATCGCATCACATACTTGGATGATTGGTGAAATCATCGAAGTCATTTCGCACTCATCGTGGTGAGCACCGATTGCATTACAAACCTCTGGATGCTCTTTGTATTTTTGAGCTAATTCCATGCCCAACAATGCGTGAGGCAATTCGGGCTCTTCATGCCAAACTTTACCAATATCATGGAGTAAACCGGCACGTTTTGCAAGCTTCGCATTTAAGCCTAATTCAGCTGCCATGGTCGCACATAATTTGGCTACTTCACGGGAGTGTTGTAATAGGTTTTGGCCATACGATGAACGGAAACGCATACGCCCTACCATCTTAATTAATTCCGGGTGCAATCCGTGAATACCTAAGTCGATAACCGTTTTTTCTCCGATCTCAATGATCTCGTCATCGATGTTCTTTTTAGTCTTGTTCACTACCTCCTCAATACGTGCAGGGTGAATACGACCATCTTGTACCAAACGGTGTAAAGATAGACGGGCAATTTCCCGACGAACCGGATCGAAACCTGAAATGATGATGGCTTCAGGGGTATCATCAACGATGAACTCAACTCCTGTTGCTGCTTCTAATGCGCGGATGTTACGACCTTCCCGACCGATAATCTTTCCCTTGATGTCGTCTGACTCAATATTGAAAACAGATACACAGTTTTCAATCGCGTTCTCTGCTGCGGTACGTTGGATTGTTTCAATCACAACTTTTTTCGCTTCTTTGGTCGCTGTTAATTTTGCTTCCTCGATGGCTTGTTTCACAATGGAACTTGCCTTAGACTCTGCCTCCGCCTTCAAGGCATCGATTAATTGTTGGCGTGCCTCATCCGCAGAAAGATTCGCAATTTTCTCTAATTGGTTGATTTGCGTCGCAAGCATGGCTTCCGCCTCTTCGCGTTTCTTTTCTACCTCTTCGAATTTCTTGCGGTAGTTTTCTTCTTTCGACTGAATGCTTTGTTTTTGGGATTGCAACTCTTGATCTGCAATGCGTTGTTGCTCTTGTTGTTGGGTTAACGTACGTTCTTTTTCACGTAGTTTTTGTTCGTTTTCTAAAAGGATTCCTTTCTTAGCCTGTGTCTCTTCTTCAAACTCTCCACGCAAACGCAAGAAGTTTTCTTTCGCCTCAAGCATGCGGTCTTTCTTCAAGTTTTCCGCTGCAAATTCTGCATTTTTTAGGATTTCGGCTGCTTTTCGTTGGGCTTCCTCCTCATGGTTCTTGTTTGATTTGGAAGAAAAAGACTTCCCAATAAACAAGCCACCCGCTGCGGCAACGATGGAAATAATAATGGATATAATGGTCATATAAATTGTTAGTTTATGAACATCGGCTCCAAAACGACTGATGAAAAGGGGATTTATAGTTGAAATTCATCTACGAGCGCTAATAATTGCTCGTTCTCAGATTGAACATTGTTGCTTAATGATCTTGTTTCCGTCTCGAATTTCAATCCACACATAGCTAAATCCAATGCCACAAGGGCCATAATCTTACTTGGATCTGAACTATTTGTCTCTTTCTCGTAATATTTTACGAGGCGGTTAACCAAATTTGCCGCTTTCCGCACACATGACTCCTCCTCTTCACTAACCTTTAGCGCGACATTTTGTATGCCTAAAAGGAGATTACAAGGTAATTTAGTACTCATGGTTTGCGTAATTGCTCAATACAATGATCTATACTTACTATATATTCGTCTAACTTTTTCTTCAGTTCAGCTTTAGCTGCCTCTGTATCTTCTGTATTAACTACAAGTTTACCAATTTTATCTGATTTTTTAAAGCTTTTCTCCAATTCTTTTGATTGGCTCAATGCTTCTTGTAATTCTCGTGTTTTGGCGTCGAGTTTCTCTTGTAAATCTTTATTTGATCTTTCTAGCTCCGCAATTTTTCCCGCATTTTCTTGTAAACGCGCAACCATCAAACTAATTTTTAGTTTGAGATGTAGGTATTGCGTTTTCAATTCTTGCTTCATGCTAGTCAATTAATTTGGGCTTACCCGTTTTCCAAGAAAATTCACGAACCAGTAAATAACCGAGCAATACAATGATTGCAAAATTTTGGTTAATGAAAGTTGGTAGTGGACTTACTTGCGCTAAGGCATTGGCTCCGTAGATAAGTACAGCGCCCAACAAGATATAAAATAAATCACTTTTCCAGCGGTACGGGGTTGGGGAATATTTTTGGCCTCCCAAATAACAAAACACCGCCATGACGATACTCGATCCTAAAAATGCATAAGCACAAGCCATGTAACCATACATGGGTATAAAAAGGATATTGCCTGCTAAGGTTACAGCTAATCCGATCAAGGTGATTACCGTTCCATAATAGGTCTTGTTAGTCTGTTTAAACCAAACTGATTGGGTATAATAAATACCTAAAAATAGATTTGCCAATAATAACACAGGGACGATGTCCATGCCTTCCCAGTAAATCGCCCGACGTAAAAACAGGGTCTTGATCCAGAATAAATTACACGAAACGCCGACCCATAAAAAGGTGCAGACAATGACAAACCAATGTGTGATTAAGGCTAAATTTTCTTTACTGTTTTCGGTTGTTTTTTTGCCAAGAAAGAAAGGTTCTGCGGAATATTTGAATGCTTGTATGGCCAAACTCATGAATACAGAAAGTTTATAGCAGTTACCATATATACCTAGCGCGACTTGCGAACTTTTTCCCGGATAAAAACCTTCAGGCAGGTAAGACTCTAAAAGTAGACGATCAAACATCAAATTGAACATGGCAGCTAAACTCATGAACATAATCGGGTATGCATAAATCCAAAGTGCTTTGAATTCCGACCAATCCCATCTCCAACGGTATGCTTTGAATTCGGCTGATAGCCAATAAAACAAACTTGCATTAGCAATTAAATTAGCCAAAAAGATGTAGCCTGCGCCTATACCTGGATTATATAGGTCTCGCAAAAATTGAGGTGCATCTAATTGAATTTCTCTGGCTTGTAAAGGCTTTAATAGCATCAAGAAAAAGAGGTTCAAGCCGACATTAATCAAGATCGAAACGATTTTTGCCTTGACGAATGTCTTGATTTTATTCTCCAATCGTAATTTGGCAAATGGGATCGCTGTAATCGCATCAATGGCTAAGATTAACGCTAACCAATTCAAGAATAGGCCTTTGCCAGGATAGCCTAATTGAACCATGATAGGTTCTGCAAATAGAAAAAGGAAAAGTGTGAAAACGCCCGATGTGACGATGATAGCCGTCATGATTAGCTGGTAATATTTCTCAGGGGCTTCTTTGGCAAAACGGAAATAGGCTGTTTCCATTCCGTATGTGTATATGATGTTGGCAATGGCTACATAGCCATACAACTTCACATTGACACCTAATTCCGCCGGAAGAAATGCCCAGGTGTGCACAAAAACGAGTAAAAAATTGAGGGAACGGCCTAAGATGGTACTAAAACCATACGAAAGAGTTTCTCCTGCTAATTTTTTCAGAATGGACATAATTGTATCTTTGCCAAAATTCAAAGTTACATAATTTGTTAGGACCCTTGAGTTTCCTGTCGAAAATTGTAACAAAAACTCCTCAAATGAAAAATATCATTGCCTTTTTAGGCCTATTTTTAACGATTACGCAGCTTGCAAACGCACAGTCAATCTCCTATTATCCTTTTAATTCGCAGTTGGCCGTTTCTTCCAATCCTACCAATATGGCGTGGGCTGAGGTTCGTATGCAAATGAATTCAGCCACATCAGCCATCACATCGGAGTTTGGTCCCATGCTTACGGTTTATAAAACCAAAGATGCCGTTTTTTATACAGGTGGTGGCGTGAACATCGGCTGGATGTCCAATGTGTTCAATCAATCTTCTTTACTGAAAGGTTATTATGGGAGCTTTGGAGTACGTGCATATCCCTTTACATCTGTCCCGCATTTGGGCCTAAATTTTGAATTTACCCCCTACACGGATTCGAAGGTGCAGACAGGACTTTTACGAGCTTGGTTGGGCGTTAATTACCATTTTGGCAAAAACAAATTGAAGTAATTACTCTTTTTGATAGCCAATGGTCTGGTAAAATTGTTCCGAATAGCTGTCACTCAATGGGATGTGATTTTCCCCTATTTTAACTTTCTGGTTGCGTATCGATTCGATTTTTTTCAGGGATACGATAAAGGATTTGTGTATGCGTAGGAATTCGTCCGAAGGTAATTTTTCGCTGATGAGTTTCATGGTCATCCGACAAACGATCGGGTATTTTTGATTGCGCACATGTATTTTGATGTAATCTTTCAAGCCTTCGATATACAAAATATCCTCAAGCATGATTTTCATCAAAGAGTAATCGGCATGAATGAAAATATAATCCACCTTCGCATCAGCCTTCACGATATTGCCTTGTAGGGCTAATTTGCTTTTGAAATAATCAAGGGCCTTATGGCTTGCTTTCAAAAATCGTTCGAAAGAAATGGGTTTCAATACGTAGTCGATCACATCTAGATTGAAGCCTTCCAAGGCGTATTGTTGGTATGCTGTCACAAAAATAACCATCGGTTTTTGTGTCAATCCTTCCAAAAACTGAACCCCTGTTAATCCTGGCATTTGAATGTCTAGGAAAATAAGATCAACCGTATTGTTTTGCAAATATTCGATCGCCTCAAAGGCATTGCGACAGCGCGCTTCAAGCTTTAAGAAGGGTACTTTGGCAATATTATCTTCAACCAAATCCAATGCTAAACTTTCATCGTCGATGGCGATACATTTTAAAATCGTGTTCGGAATTTCCGAAAATGTTTCTTTCGTTTCCATCGTTTTAACTGTGTGTGATTTTCAAATCGACGTTATAGGTATTCGCACTTTCCGTAATCTTAAGTTCGTGATTTTCCGGGTAAAGTAATTCCAATCTTCTGCGCACATTGGTTAATCCGATGCCTGAACTTTCGTCTTTTTTCTCGGTAGGCTGATTGCTCGTTTTGTTTTTGACAACAAAATGTAAATAGGTCGGATTGTCAAATAGTTGAATGCTGATGCTGGGTTTTTCGATCATCCCCACACCATGTTTGAAGGCATTTTCAACAAATGGAATCAGCAACATGGGTTCGATATTTCCTGATGTCCCCGAAATTTCGGATTTAAATTCGATATCGATATCATTCCCAAATCGCAAGCGCTGTAGTTCAATGTAAGATTCTAAGTAGTTCGCTTCCTTGCTAATCGCAACTTTGGAATCACTTGTTTCGTAAATCATGTAGCGCATCAATTCCGATAATTTGATCACAACGGGTTCTACGCTTTCCGGTTTTCTTCTGGATAGGGAAACGATGCTATTCAACACATTGAACATGAAATGTGGGCTGATTTGCGATCTTAAGAAGGAAAGTTCAGATTTTAAGCGTTCATTCTCCTCTTCTTTTTTGGCCTCTTGTTCCTTCATGTTGTCGGAAAGAAAACGATAACTTATCCCGATTGCAATGATGAACAGGTATTGAAATATAATGCGCAAATAGGTGAATCGCTTCATTCCACCGCCTCCTTTGGGACGAATAGGAACATGTAAGTCTTTAAACAATAACTCAAAAATCAAGTCATTTAAACCGATCATGATAAAATATCCGATCACAAGTAAGGTCAAATAGGCAACTAGATTATACCGTTTTAAAACTTTGGGAATAAGAATCTCCGTATTGATGTAGAAGATGGGAATATTCGCTAGGCCAAAGACAAAGAAGAATAAATTCCATTGGAAATGGCGTTGGATTTCTTCCGGATTTTGCGACTGAGAATTTGGTCCCAATAAAATAGGTAACGCTAAAAGACAAGCCCAGAACAATAAATGGAGCAAAATGGGCTTTGAAAGTAATTTGGTTTTAGCCATGAATTCACGAATTTGGATTCGAAGTAAACAATTTGCAAAATATTCTTGGGAAATATGCTACGAGTATCCTGTTTGTGCCGATGAAATTGTTCATAATAATTTGTTAGATTTGCTTAAAGAACCTATTTAACAAAGCTTATGCGCAACATACTCTTGCTCACGCTGTTGTCATGGACATGTTTGGCCCAACAACAAGTGAACCTCACGAATTTGGCTGCTTTTCAGCATCCCAGTAATAATTGGACCATTGAAGGTGCCGTGCAGTCTGCCTATTCCGACACCACGTTACAAGTAGCCACTGGTCAAGGCATCCTCGTCAATACCCTTCGCAATGGCAAATATAAGCGCTCAGATGATTTGACCTTTGCTTTTTCACATGGTGATATTCACTTGATGTTTGATTTCATGTTGCCCAAAAAAGGGAACTCGGGTGTTTATCTTCAGGGGCGCTACGAAGTGCAATTGGCTGATTCGTGGACGAAAAAACAATTGAATTTTGGTGATTGTGGTGGAATTTATGAACGTTGGGATGATGCGCGTGGCAAGGGAAAAGAGGGCTATGAAGGATATGCGCCGATGCAAAATGCTTCAAAAGCACCCGGTCTTTGGCAGCACATGGAAATCGATTTTCAGGCACCGCGATTCGATGCAAACGGGAAGAAAATTCAAAATGCGGTATTCAAAAAGGTTATATTGAATGGCATTTTAATTCATGAAAATCTTGAAATGTTGGGCGTAACGCGCGGAGCAGTATCCTTGCAAGAGGTTGCTTCTGCACCGATTTTGGTTCAAGGCGATCATACGCAGGTGGCAATTAAAAACATACAATATGAGACCTATGATAAGCCAAGCGTCAAGATGGGCTCCATTAAGTATGATTATTATACAGGTAAATTCACGGAGCCGATCATCGGAGCAGCGAAACCTATTGAGTCAGGTAAATTAGACAAATTGACCTACAAGGTCATCAAGGCCAAAAACGATTATCTGATACATTATCAAGCAGATTTAGACGTACCTGAAACAGATACCTATGAATTTCAGTCGTATTGGACAGGTTCAGGAGTTGTGAAAGTGGATGGGAAGGAATTGAATCAAGGGGCTCATTGGTATTCAGAAATGGTTTCTTCGAAGACGGAATTGACAGCGGGCAAACACAAATTAGAAGTTATTCATGTAAAGGATTTTCCTTGGGGTCCACAAGCCTTGGGATTATATGTTAAACGAATTGGTTCACATCCAGTTGCTTTGCATGAGCGGACGTCTTTATTAGATCCTGAGGCCGTGGGAATGATTGAAGTCAAAGCTAACGCAGAACCGGTTTTCCAGCGCTCTTTTGCGATGCATCAAGGAAAGAAAAAGACCCATGTTATTCACGTGGGAGATCCTTCCGGCATGCATTATTCGTATGATTTAAAACAAGGAGCTATGCTTCAGGTTTGGCGGGGACCGTTTTTGAATGCGACCCAAATGTGGGAAAATCGAGGAGAACCACAGACTTCTGAACCTTTGGGTGTGACGGTTACTTTGGATGGCAAATTTCCCTTAGTGATGGATCATCAAGCGCAAGCAGATTCAACGGAATTGGTTTACAAAGGCTTTCGTTTAAAAGATGGCCGACCGATTTTTATGTACCATTGGCCTGCTGGAAATGTGATGGTGGAAGATTTTATTCGTCCCAATGCTGCGAAAACTGGCTTAGAGAGAACATTGTCGTTCAAGTCGGCAACTGCGATGCAATCCGCGTCCGAGCTCGTTTTAGGAAATAGTTATCACGGAATTTCGTCGGTAAATGCTACACTAATCGGCCTGCAAGGGCAATCCTATTTTGTCCAATGGGATGGGCGTCAGGGTGCAGTTTTAAATCCGAAACAAGGTTTAAAACAACAACGCATCCCGGTGCAAGGAAATGAAGTTTCGTATCAATTGATCTGGTAAGCTGATGAAAAATATAAAAATGACAATCGCATGCATATTGTTGGCCTTTGCCACATTTGCACAAAAAACAAGCTCTAAAACAGAGCAAGATTTTTATGAAATTAAAACACTTCCTATCCCCAAAGAGATTTACTTGGAAGTGGGTGGTTTGGCTACTATGCCGGACGGTCGTTTGGCAGTAAGTACCCGTCGGGGAGAGATTTGGATCATCGAAAATCCTTATCAAACTGCTAATCACCAGGTACACTATAAGCGTTTTGCTTCGGGCATGCACGAGGTGTTAGGTTTGGCCTATCGTGATGGTGCTTTTTATTGTTCCCAACGGGGCGAATTGACCAAAATTACCGACACAGATCGTGACGGGGTGGCAGATTTATATGAGCCTATTTACCAATTCGAACTTTCGGGGAATTACCATGAATATACCTATGGTCCTGTTTTTGATAAGAACGGAGATATGTTGGTGACCCTTAATCTAGCTTGGGTTGGATTTGGTGAAGGAAAATTTGCCAAATGGCGTGGCTGGTTGGTGAAAATCCACCCCGATGGGACCATGGAGCCCTTTGCTGCCGGATTACGTTCACCTGCTGGATACAGCATTAACCAAGATGGAGATATTTTTTATGGAGAAAACCAAGGGGATTGGGTAGGTTCTGGTCGGGTGACGCATTTAGCGAAGGGCGATTTTGCCGGAAATCCAGGAGGACTTAAGTGGGCCAAAGAACCCAATAGCCCTTTCCGTTTGACCTTAGAAGAAATTCAAGATAACGGAGCTCCGATGTATGAAGCGGCAGCGAAAGTAAAGAATTTGAAATTGCCAGCCGTTTGGTTTCCACATGCGATTATGGGTATTTCAACCTCCGACGTGTTACAGGATACGACGCGTGGTAAATTCAGCCCTTTTCCAGGGCAATATTTTGTGGCGGATCAAGGACAATCCAAGATTATGCGCATGGGCTTAGAGAAAGTTAATGGCGTTTATCAGGGCTTCTGTATCAATTATCGGGAGGGTTTTCAATCGGGAATTTTACGTGAGCGATTTGGCTTAGATGGATCGATGTTTGTAGGGATGACTTCACGTGGTTGGGGTTCAACTGGTAAAGATGAATTCGGCTTACAACGTTTGATGTGGAATGGTCAAATGCCTTTTGAGATTCAGGATATTCAAGCCAAACCGGATGGTTTTGAGCTTAGCTTTACGCAGGCAGTGGACGTGAATTCTGTCAAAAAAGCTGCTTCTTATGCGTTAAGGTCGTATATCTACAAATACCAACATCAATATGGAAGTCCGATCATCGAATTGAAGGATTTGAAAATTTCGGGTGTTGAGGTGTCTGGAGATAAACGCAAGGTTCGTTTAGTGATTGATGGTCTTCGTCAATATTTTATTCATGAATTTAAGTTGGAAGGCATTCGAAACGAAGCCGGAGAACCTTTGTTACACGAAACGGCTTATTTTACCTTGAATCAAATTCCTTCGGGGGGTAAATTGGCGGTTCAAGCGACACATCGCTTGGAGGAGGCTGTTGTGGTGAAGGCAGTACCAGCAGTTAAGCCAATGAAAAAATCTACGGTCATTTCTGATGCGGAAGCGATGGCTTTGTTGAAAAAACACACTTGTTTAGCTTGTCATGCCAAAGAGTCGAAGGTGGTTGGGCCATCCTATGCGGACATTGCTAAACGCAATTATACGGATAAGCAAATTTTAGCTTTAGTGTATAAGCCGAATCCTCAGAACTGGCCAGATTATGCCACAGAGATGGCTCCGATGAGTCATGTGCCTGCCGCGGATGTGCTCAAAATTGCCTCGTGGATTAATGGGCTTCGAAACAAAGCGCTGTTAAATCATGACTAAACAAAAAAGGGACGCTCGCAAGAACGTCCCTTTTTTGATGAGAAAATCGATTTATTTTTTCGGTTCAACGGTTCCTTGAATGAACAATTGGATTTGTTGAACTTCTCCGTTATTAACTACCGTAATGGATTTATTAAAGTTACCCGGACGACCTGTTGAATTATATGAAGCGGTTACCTTACCTGTTTTTCCTGGCATAATCGGTTCACGAGTCCAATCGGGTGTTGTGCAACCGCAAGATGGTTGAACATTTGAGATAACTACGGGCGTTTTTCCTGTATTTGTGAATTCGAAGCTGTAAGTAGCTTGTGTTCCTTCAACGATTTTGCCGAAATCATGTTTTTCCGACTTGAATTTGATTGCACCTTGAGCGTTAGATTGGAAAGCGAATCCAATGATGAGCGCTAACACGCCTAAAAATTTCTTCATGGTTATGATTTATTTGGTTTACTACTTGAGCAAATCTAAAACAATGTGGAGATTCGGCAAAAGAATTGCCTCTGTTTTTTTGTGAAATAAATAGCGCTGCTTTTATTTGGCTTATTTATTTTGTTGTATTTTTACACGTTAAATTTACCAGGAAACCGTTGGCTTTGCATTATACCTTTTCTAATCCTGACATTTCATTTGATCCTGCAAAGGTGTTAGATGATTATCGCTTGGCTGCTTTAAGTAGGGCTTGCAGCTTGCTAGTTCGTAAGGAAGTTTTCTCGGGTCGGGCCAAATTTGGTATTTATGGAGATGGAAAAGAATTGTGTCAGCTCGCATTAGCGAATTCGATGCAAGCGGGGGATTATGTTTCCGGTTATTATCGCGACCAAACCATTGGAGTTGCTATCGGCGACTTGACATGGCCACAATATTTTGCTCAATTATACGGACATCCCGACATTCAATTTGATCCGCATTCGGGTGGCCGACAAATGAATAATCACCACGCAACGCGCTGGTTGGACGATTCAGGCGAATGGTTGGATCAAACGTCTCGCTACAATTCTGTTGCAGGAATTTCATCTACCGCAGCTCAGGCACCTCGGGCACTTGGGATTGCGTATGCCTCTAAATTATATCGGGAACGTGCTGATTTACAGGAGCATGCAACACTTTTTTCAAAAGGAGGAAAAGAAGTTTGCTTCACGACCATTGGGGATGCATCTACTTCCGAAGGGATGTATTTGGAATGTATCAATGCTGCGGGGGTATTACAAATCCCGATTGTTTTTTCGGTTTGGGATGATGGGTATGGGATTTCGGTTCCGATTGAATATCAAACGACTAAGTCGTCGATTTCGAAGGCGTTAGCTGGATACCAGCGAACGGAAACGGAAAAAGGCTTGGAGATTATTCAGGTCAAAGCATGGGATTATCCAGGTTTAATTGCGGCTTATCAAAAGGCTGCCCAATTAGCCCGCGAGGAAATGGTTCCGTGTTTGGTTCACGTGATTGAATGTACGCAACCGCAAGGCCACTCGGCTTCCGGCTCGCATGAACGATATAAGTCGGCAGATCGCCTTCAATTCGAGCATGAAGCGGATTGTAATCTGCATTTTCAAGCTTGGATTATCGCACAAGGCATTGCTACGGCGGAGGAATTAAAAGCCATTGATGATGAATCAACGGCCTTAGCACGTAAGTACCAAAAAGAAGCCTTTGCAGCCTATATGGCCGCGATTGATATAGATAAAAAGTCATTTTTGCGGATTGCAAAAAACCTATATGATTCAACGAATGAGCCCGGATTATTGGAGCCCATTTTGGCTGAATTGAACGAATTGCAATATCCGATTTTCAGTGATTTGGTTCGCGCAGGACGTAAAGCTTTAAGGGAGTTTCGGTTTTTTCAGGGACCTGCTGTTAAGTTATTGCGTAAGTGGTTGGCCGAATTAGAAGCGCGTAATCACCGTCGATTTAGTTCCCATCAGATGAGCGAATCGAAGGATAGTCCTTTGTTGGCGAAAGAAGTGAAAGCCACCTACGAAAAAGAGCCTGTTTTAGTTGATGGACGTGAGATTTTGAATAAGAGTTTTGCCAAATTCTTGGAAGATCCGCGGGTGTTTATTTTGGGTGAAGATGTGGGTAAGATTGGGGATGTGAATCAAACCTTAGCCGGTTTACAAGATAAGTTCGGACCATTAAAGGTAACGGATACAGGTATACGCGAAATCAGTATTGTTGGTCAGGGATTGGGTGCATCCATGCGTGGATTGCGGCCAATTGTGGAGATTCAGTATTTGGATTATATATTTTATCCTTTTGCGATTTTGTCGGACGATTGGGCATGTTTGCATTATCGGACGGCAGGCGGGCAAAAAGCACCCATGATTGTTCGGACACGTGGGCATCGCTTGGAAGGCATTTGGCATTCGGGTAGTCCGATGGCCGTTTTGTTGAATGGATTGCGAGGGGTACATTTTTGTGTGCCGCGCAACATGACCCAAGCTGCGGGGATGTACCGGACATTATTGTCCGGAGATGATCCCGGTTTGGTAGTTGAATGTTTGAATGGATATCGTTTGAAAGAACCGATGCCAACGAATTTAGAGGAATTAGTCGTGCCGTTAGGTGTTCCGGAAATCTTGCGCGAGGGGAATGATTTGACGATTGTGACTTATGGTTCGATGTGTCGGATTGTGATGGAAGCAGCGGAGGCCTTGGCAGAAATGGGAATTTCTGTGGAGGTGATTGATGTGCAGACCTTGTTGCCATTTGATCGCTATCACCACATTTTGACATCGATTCAAAAGACACATCGCGTATTATTCGCGGATGAGGATATGCCGGGAGGAGCATCTGCGTATATGATGCAGGAGGTATTGGATAAACAAGGAGCATTTACGTGGTTGGACAGTCCGGCGCGTTGTTTGGCGGCACGTCCACACCGACCAGCTTACAGTTCGGATGGAGATTATTTCTCGAAGCCCAATGTGGAAAATGTTGTGGATACCGTGTATGAAATGATGCGTGAGTCGGACCCATCATCGTTCCCAGCCATTTATTTTTAAGATGTCAGCAGTAGGTAACTATTTCAAGGAGATTTTCGAGGTGGTTCAGAGCACCCGTAAGGGGATGGCTTTGACTTGGAAACATGCTTGGAATGCACGTAAGCAGCGGACTGTTCATCAGATTCAGGATGCAGGTTATTTCCAGCAATCTGAAGGGATTGTGACTTTGGAATATCCGACCTTGCAAATTCCAACACCGGTTAATGGGCGTTATCAATTACACAATGAGATGGACGATTGCATCGTCTGTGATAAATGTGTGAAGGTTTGCCCAGTGGATTGTATCGATATTGAGCCGATAAAGGCAACGGGTTTGGTGGGTCATGCTTCAGATGGGTCGCCTATTCGTTTGTATGCCGCGAAATTCGACATTGATATGTCCAAATGTTGTTTTTGTGGACTTTGTACGACGGTTTGCCCGACGGAATGTTTGACGATGACATCGGAGTATGATTTTTCGGTATTTGATGTGAAGGATCATAATTTTTCTTTTGCTAATTTGACAACGGAGGAGGCTGATGAGAAGCGGAAATTGTATGAGCAATTTGTGGCGGAGAAGGCGGCGATGAAAGTAGTCGCCAGTCAAGAGTCGCTAATCGCTAGTCCAGAGGGAAATAGTCCGAAGTCCGAAGGCCAAACGTCTAACGACCAAAGTCCAGTGTCTAAACCTAAACCTGCTTTTAAGCCGAGTTTCAAGAAAGCTAGTCCGGAGTCAAGTAGTCCGAAGTCCGAAGGTGGAGGAAGTTCGGAGGGAAATAGTCCGAAGGCAGTTGTCAGTGGTCAGGAGTCAGTAGATCCAACGTCTAACGACCAAAGTCCAACGTCTGATAGTCTACCGTCTAAACCCAAGCCTGCTTTTAAGCCGAGTTTTAAGAAAGTCGCTAGTCCGGAGTCAGCTAGTCCGAAGTCCGAAGGTCAAACGTCCAACGACCAAAGTCAGGCGACTAAACCTAAGCCTGCTTTTAAGCCGAGTTATAAAAAAGTCGCTAATCAGGAGTCAGGTAGTCCGAAGTCCGAAAGTGCAGTAAGTCCGGAGGGAAATGGTCCGGAGTCCGAAGGTCAAACGTCTAACGACCAAAGTCCAACGTCTAATAGTCCAGCGTCTAAACCTAAGCCCGCTTTTAAACCGAGTTTTAAGAAAGCTATTCTGAAGTCCGAAGATCCAACGTCCAATGACCAAGGTCTAAAGTCTAATAGTCCAACGTCTAACCCCGATCTCCCATGACGCCATTGATGCTATCTTTCTTGGCTTTGGTATGTATTACCTGTGGAAGTGCCTTGGTGATGCTTTGGACGAAGAATATTTTGCATGCGGCCTTAGCGATGTTTATGACCATGCTTGGTCTAGCGGGACTTTATGTATTGGCTTATGCCGATGTGATGGCTGTTTCACATCTCATGATTTACGTGGGTGGAGTATTAATCTTGATTCTTTTTGGAATCATGTTGACAAATCAGAATAGTCGGGGCGATAAGGATCAAAACAATTTAGTGACCGAAGAATCTTCACGCGTTGTTCCCATGTTGATTGGGCTAGCAATTTTTGCGGGCTTGGTATTTATTTTGGCACGTGGAAATTTTGGTGGGATTGAAATTGCAGACCCTAATTCTAAATTGAGTTTTGTCGGGGTTTCCTTATTGACGGAATATGCCATGCCATTCGAATTGGTTGGCATTTATTTATTGATTGCCTTGATAGGCTCAACCTACATCGCGAAGCATGATGAATAACGAAATCCCTTTACTTTTATTTCTTTGGGCTGCGGCATGTTTATTCGCCATCGGGTTTAGTATGTTGATCCTCAAGCGGAACGCTATTTTCGTCTTGATGGGGATTGAGTTGATGCTGAATGCAGCCAATTTGAATTTGATTGCTTTTTCGCGTCAGGATACTACGAACCAAGGATTGTTGTTGGGTATTTTCGTGTTGGTGGTAGGTGTCTGTGAAATGGCCGTAGCTTTGGCTTTGGTGATTCAGGCTTACCGACAATTCCAACACATCGATTTAGGTCGATTCAAATCGAGAAACTAAGCTTTTTCGTCCAGCCAAATTTTAATTTGTTTGCGGAGCATCGGAGTTTTGGCTTTGCCTGCCACTTTTTCCAATTCTTCCACGGGCGCATCATACATTTGGCGTATCGTACCAAAATGTTTTAGGAGTTTTTGCGCCGTCAGTTTCCCAATCCCCTCAAGTTCTTCCAATTGACTAACTAAAAAGTTTTTACTACGTCGGTTGCGATGGGCAGTGATACCAAATCGGTGTGCCTCATCGCGTAATTGCTGGATTAATTTCAGCGACTCCGATTTCTTATCTATATAAACAGGTAGACTGTCTTCAGGAAAATAGATTTCTTCGAGTCTTTTGGCAATGCCTATGATGGGGATTTGTCCGTAAAGTCCAATCGCTTTCAACGCATCACACGCAGCGCTAAGTTGGCCTTTACCTCCATCGACAATAATGAGGTCGGGTAATTCGGCTTCTTCTTCGAGGAGGCGTGTGTACCGACGCGTGATTACTTCGTGCATGGTTGCGAAGTCATCAGGGCCTTCCACGGTTCTGGGTGTGAATAGGCGATATTCTTTTTTCGCGGCTTGCGCTTGAATGAAACAAACCATGGCAGAAACGGGATTCGTCCCTTGTAGGTTGGAGTTATCGAAACATTCGATGCGTTTCGGTAATTGGGTTAGTCGCAAATCATTTTTGAGCTTAAGCATGATACGCATCTTCCGGTCGCCGCCGCTCTCCTCCGCGGCTTTGCGGTCTGCCTTTTCTTTCCGGAAATACAAGACATTTTTGAGGGACATGTCCAACAGCTTTTTCTTGTCGCCCATTTGGGGAATCGTATTTTTAGCTCCCTGAAATTCGATCGCCATGGGGATATTGGTCAGAATCTCTTTGGCCTCGCTGTGAAATTGTTCGCGCTTTTCCCAGATTAACATGGTTAATAGGTCCGACTCGTCTTCATTCAATTTTTTCTTGACTTCCCAGGTTTGCGATTGTAGGATGGTTCCGTTGATGACCTTCATGAAATTAATGTAGGCCAAAGCTTCGTCGGAAACCATCGTAAACACATCCACATCATGGATGGCGGGATTCACGACGGTTGATTTAGCTTGGAAGTTTTCAAGCAATTCCCATTTTTCTTTCCATTCTTGGGCTTCCTCAAAAGCCATGCGCGAGGCGGCTTGTTGCATGCGCTCGAAAAACATGCTTTTGGGCTTTTGGTAATTCCCTTTAAGGATATTGGTAATTTGTTCGATGTAAATCTGGTAATCAGATTCGTTTTGAAGTCCTTCACAAGGACCTTTGCAATTCCCAATGTGGTATTCGAGACATACCTTGAATTTTCCTTGTTCGATATTTCCAGGCTTCAATGCGAGCGAACATGTCCGAATCGGATAGAGCTGGTGTATCATCTCGAGCAGACCGTTCATGGCTTTGGGATTTGCGAAAGGGCCGAAGAATGTGCCGATAGTATGATCGATTCGCCGCATCGTGATGAGTCGGGGAAAATGTTCGTTCGTCAAGCAGATAAAAGGATAGGTTTTGTCATCACGCAGTAAGATATTGTATTTGGGCTGAAACTGCTTGATAAGCGTATTCTCTAATAGTAGAGCATCAAATTCCGAATGCACGATGGTGAATTCGATTTTTTGAATTTGTTGGACTAGGCGTCGCGTTTTGGTATTGTGATTTTGAATCCCAGTAAAATAGCTACTGACGCGGTTCTTGAGATTTTTGGCTTTACCTATGTAGATGATGGTGTCATTTTCGTCGAAATAGCGATATACCCCCGGTTGGTCTGGGAGTGTAGGTAAAATGCTTTTGGGATCGAAATGAGACATAAGCCAAAATTAGGGATAAATCGGGAAATCAATTTGGATTTTTTAGGCAATTGTAAAATTTAGACAAAGCGCAGATTATGGACTGTTTGTAGGACTATTAGCCGATTTGGTCGCAGGTTTAGTAATCGTTTACATCGTGGTTTTTCGGTTTTTTGAATTTTCTATTGTATTTATATGATAAAATAAATGACTCAAAAGGTGCTTTTGCGGAATAAATGACATTTTTGCTTCAAAAAGTGAAAAAATATCAAGAAAATACTTGCAAGAGTTCGGGGGTTTATACATATTTGAGAGATTGGAACAGCATAGAACAGTTGTGATATTGTATGATTCCGATAAAATGAAAGATTAACTTCTAAACCTATTTATTGTATTATTTAAAGAAGAACTTTTAAACCTATTTTAACTTATAAATGAAGCTATTGTTAACTTAAAAAAGAAAGGAGACCAATTATTGAAGCAAAAACCAGATTAAAAACTATTAAATCTTATTTAGAAAACTAATTAAAACGTATTATGAAAAACAATTTTTACCAAAGTCTTCGAAGCTTCTTATTGCTCGCGATTGTGATGCTAGGGAGTTTTTCGTCATTTGCGCAGGATCGTAAGGTAACTGGTAAAGTTACGGATGCGAACTCTGAAGGTATTCCAGGTGTAAGTGTTGCTGTAAAAGGAACAAACACGGGTGCTACTACTGATGCTAATGGTGCATTTACGGTTACAGTAAAATCGGGTAACGCTGTCTTGAACATTTCAGCAGTAGGTTACAAAACAAAATCTGTTTCAGTTGGGTCTCAATCTTCTATCTCAGTTTCTTTGGATGAAGATGTAAGCCAATTGAGTGAGGTAATCGTAACAGGTTACTCAGTAACAAACAAGAAGGAGTCTACAGCGGCAGCTTCGATCGTTAAAGCGGCAGATTTGCAAATTGCGCCAACGGGTAACGTTGAGCAAATGTTGCAAGGTCGTGTATCAGGGGTAACTTTGATTACAAACGGTCAGCCAGGAACTAACTCAATCATTCGTGTACGTGGTTTTGGTGCCTTTGGTGGTAACGAGCCATTATATGTAGTGGATGGGGTTCCGGTAGGTTCTACTGATTTCTTATCTCCAGATGATATCGAGTCTACAACTGTATTGAAAGATGCGGCTGCGGCTTCTATCTATGGTGCTCGTGCTGCCAATGGTGTAATCGTATATACGACTAAGCAAGGTTCACGTGGTAAGAAAGGTTTGAACATTTCTTACAATGGTTTATATGGTGCTACAGATCCAAACGTTGCAGGTGCTCCAAAAATGTTAACTCCACAAGAGGAGGCAGATTGGACACATGTGGCTTTCCGTAATAATGCGGCTGCTACAGGAACTGCGGTTCAGTATTCACATCCACAATATGGTACATCTGCTCAGGCAACTTTACCAGCATATTTACATGCAAATGGTGCAAATGGGGTTCGTGGATCAGTTGACATGGCAGCGATTCAAGCAGCTTATGCGGCAAGTCCATTGACAACATTCTTAATTAGACCAAATTTAGCGGGAACTAACTGGTTTGATGAGATTACTCGATTTGGTAACACAATGCGTCATTCTTTAGGAATCTCGGGTGGTACTGAAAACGGACGTTTTTATTTAGGTCTTTCAGGACAAGAGCAACAAGGTATTTTGTTAGAAAATGATTTCAAACGTTATTCTGCTCGTTTTAACTCTGAATTTAACTTAGGTAAGAAAGTACGTGTGG
>CALLKB010000153.1 GCA_938008575.1 uncultured Cytophagaceae bacterium
AGAGACTTATTTCTTAGGCTATGACCCAAGCATCCAAAAAGAAAAAATGCTCTACCTAAACATGCTATACGACATGGTGGGTTGCGCCATTGTCAATCAATTCAAGCACATTAATTTTGGTAGGACAGCGATGGAAATCAAAAGTTCCATAGGTGCTGTTCCCGTCAACATGTATGGCTTCATGGAGCATCAATATCCATGGATAAATTGCTATTTATCGAGCATTTTTCAATTATTAGAGCCCGAGGTTTCTTGGATTCAACGGCATCCCTTCAAATCTTGACATTACCTTAATCTATAAATGCGCGTGATTTCTTACCTTTCGTGAAATATCACATTTCATGAAGCAACTCTTTTTTCTTTTCCTTTGCCTAATAGCCCTTCAGCCTTTAAAAGCTCAGCAAATCCTTGAAGTTCCAGGACTCAATGAATTCACCAAAATAGATACAGGAAGCTATTCCGTCCTTCCAAGCGGGCGCTACGCTCGCCCTGCGGGAAATACGATACGCATAACAGATGACCCATTTGGTTTATCAATCAGTCCCAACAAAAAATGGGCAATAACGATACATAACGCAGCCTTCACGCGAATTGATTTACTCAATCAATCTGCGAAGCGATTTCCTGAGTTTGGTACTCCCGACAAAAATTCGCCTTATGGAAAAAGCTCCTTTCTAGGTATCGTTTTCGATTCCAATAGCCAAAGCTTTTACCTCAGTGGTGGAGATGCTGGCAATGTTCATCAAGTAGATATAGAAACAGGGCGCGTATTAAGAACGATTTCAATCGATGGTATAATTGGTGATAAAAACTTCCAAGATAGTTTTGCATCCGACATGGCTATTGTACCTGAAACCCATGAACTATTCGTGCTTGATCAAGCTAATTTCCGCATGGTGCGAATCGACCTTAACACGGGGAATTTAAAATCTAGTACGCCAACGGGTCGGATACCGTTTGGCATAACGCTGAGCCCAGACCACAGATTCGCGTTCATTGCGAATGTAGGCATGTATGCTTACCCACTTGTTAAAGGAACAACACCCGAAAATTTACAATCTCAGTACATTCCACATCACCCATACGGGAACGACACGAAGGAATCTAGAGAAGGAACGCGCGTGGCTGGCAAGGAAATTCCCGGTTTGGGCGATCCGCGTGCCGATGAGGCAATGAGTGTATACCAAATAGATTTACGAACAAATCAGACTGTACAGATTTATAAACCAGGTTTTCAAATTGGCGAAATGGTTGAAGAGATGGAAGTAGTAGGTGGTTCAAGTCCTAATTCCATAGCAGTAGGTTCACAATATGTCTACGTAAGCAATGCAACGAATGACAACATTGCAGTCATTGATTACAGAAGTAAAAAAATCCTTACACATATTCCGATTCAATTTTCAAAACTGCTAGATAAACGCAGAGGCTATTTACCTTTTGGCCTGACTTTAAGTAAAGATGAGAAAACCTTGTATGTCACACTACTCGGTTTAAATGCCCTTGCCGTCATTGACGTTGTATCGCAAAAATCGAAAGGGTTTATTCCAACGGGCTGGGGACCTACGCGTGTTAAGTTGTCTGAAGACGAAAAAACAATTTATGTAACATCTTGTCGGGGCTATGGTGCCGGACCAAACGGAGGTACTGGCTATGTGGCACCGAAACAAGGAACTTACATTGGCGACGTGCAATTAGGTACATTTCAAACCATTCCTTTACCAACAGCCACAGAATTAGCGAAACTAACTCAGGTCGTTCAAAATAACACCTACGTTGTGAAGGATGGCTCAATAAGAGGAAACAAAACTTTCTCTTTAGCAAAACCTGGACAATCTCCGATCAAACATATTGTGTATATCACAAAGGAAAACAGAACTTACGACGAATTTTTCGGGCAATTTAAAGGAGCAAACGGAGATTCTACCTTAGCGAGGTATGGTATGAATCGAACTGTTTACGAGAAGAATAAGACCATCAAAAATGTAGATGTGAGTCCAAATCACCAACAAATTGCAAAAGCATTCTCGATGAGTGACAATTTCTATTGCGATAGCGATGCGTCGATTCATGGTCACCACTGGATGATGGGAGTTATTCCCAACGAATGGGTTGAGACAAATTCGAGTGTAAGCAAAACAGGAAAAATATTCTCTGAGGCACCAGGTCGAAGACGTCCTGGGTCAACAGGAAGTATGGATCCAGAAGACTACGCTGAAATTGGCGGAATTTGGGAAGCATTAGAACGTAAAAATATTTCCTTTTACAATTTCGGTGAGGCAAATGAAACAGGGCATGTTCGAGAAGATTGGTCTGACACCTTAACGGGTGCTGGGCATATCGTGATGGTACCGATGCAAAAAGCCCTCTTTTCAAAAACAAGCCACAACTATGCTGGATTCAATACGAGCATCCCAGATCAATTTCGGGTTCAACAATTTGAAACAGAATTCACCGAAAAATGGCTGAGCGGAAAAGAAAAAATGCCATCATTAGTGACCATCCAATTACCCAATGATCATGGAGGAGATTTAGATTCCACAGCAGGATTCCCGTTTCGGTCATCGTTTATGGCCGACAATGATTTAGCCTTAGGTCGCATGTTGCAATTTTTATCACATACACCCTATTGGAAAAACATGCTTGTCATAGTCACGGAAGACGACCCACAAGGGGGTGTGGACCACATTGATGCGCATCGGAGTATTTTAATGATGGCGGGACCTTATGTGAAACGGGATTATATATCGCATCGACATGCTAATTTTGGCTCGATTCTACGCGTCATTTATACCTTATTAGGTGTTCCTGCAGTCAATCACTATGACCAAACAGCGAGTGTATTAGATGATTTCTTCACAGAGACTCCCAACTTCAAACCTTATCAATTTAGCTTCCCAGACAAGCGCATTTTTGATGCGGATAAAACAATGATTCGGTATAATCGGAGTATCGACTGGCGCAAAATCAAAAAAACCGTGGAGATGGATGACGAAGACGAGCAACGAAAGAATCACTAATTACCACAAATAGCTCAGTTGGATTTGTACGTTTCTTCCCATTCCATCAACACCAGAGCCGTGCATACGGTAAGGAACATTCCCTAAATTTTCGCCCTGCATTCCGAAACGAATGTGGGGCGAATAGTTATATATCGCCTGTAAATTGAAAATTGCCCAGCCCGCTGTACCTGTCGGCTTCATTCGATTATCTGCTAAATCACCTGCGCTCAACCGATCTTGTCTGGCAGCAAAAAGGCATATCCCAGCCATTTGTACCTTTCTGTGATGATACTTTAAATCCATTTGGCCAAACAAAGGTGGTATTCGACGCATTGGCTCCGCTTGACTTATTTGTTCTCCAAATGTATAGGAAAGTTGATTAGATAGTGTCAAATTTTGCCCCAAGTAGACTTTATTCATCCACTCAAATCCTGCTAAGAAAGCTTGACCAACGTTTTCCTTTCGATACACAGGATATCCTTGAATCACCTGCGATGTTTTAATCCTTGAAATCAATTGACTTAATTCCGTATGAAATACAGAAAACTCAGAATTCCACTTATTCGTATGAACCCTGATTCCTAGATTTTTCGTTATTGAAGACTCAGGCTTCAAGCCATAGGCTGGTAATTCATAGCGAAAGTCAACGACACCTAAACTCCCTAAATCATCCAAATTGGGAGCCCTAAAACCCGATGCAATTGAAGCAAATAAGGTCACATTTTGTCCTAAAGCCAAAGAGGTTCCCAAATCATACACCCAAGCCCCTTGTGAAACGATGGCGTTCCCAACGGTTGTATCAGGCAAAAAAGCTTGTGTTTGTTGGTACCTCAGACCCGCATGTACTTGCCATTTTTGAAGATTCCATTCATGAAGACTAAAAGCTGAAGTTGTTGCATACGTAGAGCCATTCGGATATAAGCCTCGTAAAGGAATGTTGGATGTATTTATCTGATCCATACGACTACTTGTAATGCCATCTGCATAGTATTCAATTCCATGTGAACTAGACCACGAATCATTCAATCGACTTTTTACTTGTCCGATTATTCCGAGGGTTCTCACCTGATCATCTTCATTGCGCAATGTCAAACTTCCATTTTTTTGCATCGACCTTTTTTCCATGCTTTGTTGGATGGATGCCGTTAATTCCACTTGATCAATCCAAGGGTGCTCTCCCTGATATATTAAACGACTATAAGCCCTTCGGTAAGCCTGCCAAGTCATTTCGTTAACAGTATAGTTTTCAAGTTGTACCTTGTGGTAAACAGGAACATGATCCTGGCTATTTTGCTGAATCAAATTCTCCCAAAGGATATGTTTACCTATTTTTTGACGGTATTGAGCGGTCAGATTTTGTTCATCATAGCCAGTAGGGCGTTGAAATACGCCATCGCCCCCTCGCGTAATATCCCCAAATTTCTTCCGCGCGGCAAGAATCGAAAAACTAGACCGAGCTCTTTGGTAGTTAATTTTACTAAGCGCACTCGTTTCCATTCCTTGGCTGATGCCCCGAAGAAATACTTGACCAGTCCAATGGGCTAAGGCACTAAACTGAGGTTTGGTAGACATCAATTGAACTGCGCCTGTAAGGGCATCTGAGCCATATTGTACGGAACCTGAACCTCGCAACACTTCGATCTGCTCCAAAGAAAATGGATCAATGGTATTCAAATATTGATTAGGTCCGTATCGGAATGTCGAATTATTGAATCGGATTCCATCCAATACTAACAAAGTTTGATTTCCAGTTAAGCCACGAACAAACAGCGAACCGCCACCTTGATTGGTTCGTTGAAGAAATACACCCGGCACAGATTTAAACAATTCAGGCGTGTTGGGAATTTGATCACCATGCACACGTAAACCCAAAATAGGCAAGGCAACGCGTGCGTGATTTACCGGCAGCCTACTAGCACTGACTACTACATTAACTAAAGTGTCCGAAAGGCCAGCAAAGGCCAATCGGACACCTAGTAAACTCATAAAAAGTAATTGCATATTAATCGATATCTGTACCCGATACTGTTAAAATAGCGGCTCTACGTGGAGCAGGCATAACCGAATTTTCACCTTTTACTGCTTTCCAAATTACTTCACTGAATTCCAAATCAGGAATTGCATCCTCTTTCGAGAAATCAAAGTGTGCGCTTTTTTCAGCGCTTGGAGTAGCTAACACATTTTTTTCAAATAAATTTGTACGTGGCAATAAAGACTCAAAAGGAGACAAATTTGCATTTGAAGAAAAACATTGAAACATGGGTGTTGCAGCAGCATCGTATTGACTCATCGGTGGTAATCCTAAGATTAATTCCATCGTGCGTAACATAGATGAGGTTGAATAAGGCGTATGGTCAACATAACCACGCTTTACAAATCCACCCGCAACATAAGCCGTTGTACGATGAGCATCTACGTGATCAGGACCATTTTGGGCATCATCTTCTACAATAAATACGGCTGTTTCCTTCCAGATAGGTGATTTAGATAAATATTCCACAAATAGACCCACGGCATAATCGTTATCAGCAACGTGCGCGAATGGTGTCTTTTTCCCTAAGCGTTGGCCTTCTGTGTGATCATTTGGAAAACGTACGGAGTTGAACCGAGGTAATTGATTTGCGGCTAGCAATTTATCAAAATCCTTTCTCCAAGCATGAAAACGTGAAGTATCCATAATATCCTGATCGAAAGAAGCAAATTCAGGACAAAAATGATCCGCAATTGCAGGGATATTCGGCTTGAAATCATCCGCAAATTCTCCGTAGGTACGGTAAGAAACACCAGCACGCTGGCAATAATCCCAGATAAATCCATTCTTTGGATTTGCAATCAAACGAGTTCCTTCACCATCGTATCGGCCTCCGCGGCCTCCATAGGCTGTTGGCCATGTTTTCTCCAAATAATCAGTTGCATGTGCTGATGTAGACCAATTATGTCCGTCAGAACTAACCTCACCATCAACATAGAAATTATCTAATAAGACAAAATCCTTCACTAATTTATGTTGGTTTGGCGTGTATTTTTCCCCAAATAATAACAAGGTAGTATCCCCATTACCACCTTTAATATCTGACAAAACTTGATCATACGTACGATTTTCTTTCAATACGTAAAACACATATTTGATCGGTGAGGCATCCCCTACTTTCATGGGAATTGGATTCCCTTTTTCTCCCAAAGCGTTCATCTCACGTTCTTTGGTATATGGTGTATTTTGATACACAGCTTCAGAAAGAACTGCCAATTCTTGAACAGAAGGTTCTTTAAAAATGGACATTGTCCCTTTCATCAGACCTCCAATATACCCTGTACGAACTTTACGATTATTATCCGATTTTTGGTAAGTCACCGTTTGCTTTTTCTCGATTGGATTTGGACCGTCTGGATTTGCAAAAGAAGAAAATCCCTTACCATTCGCCACATAAAGTTTACCCTTAACTACTTGGATCGATGTAGGATACCAACCTACAGGAATAAAACCTAAGGATTTAGATTGACCCAACTTCTCCACTTCAAAGACGGCCAAACAATTATTGTCGGCATTCGAAATATACAAACGCTCCTCATCAGCCGACAAAGCTAAACCATTCGTCGAACTGCCTTCTAGTGCATTCGGCACTAAAGCTGCATTTAGGACCTCAACTTCTTTGTTTTTAACTAGGTCAACAACAGAAACGGAATTATCATTTCCATTCGCCACGTACATCGTCTTTCCATTTTTGGTCAATAACATTTCATTTGGATGATCTCCTACAGAAATGGCTGGCAAAAATTGTTGGGTGGCAGTTTGGAAGGGAAGTATTTGCTTAGCACCCCAAACAGAGATATATAAAACATCCTTTTTCTTATTCAATAAACACGTAAATGCCTCCGCTGGTAATTTATGAACTGCAAGGACATTTTTGGTTTTTGCTTGAATCACATACAAGGAATTATTTTCCTTCGTAACCACATAAAGCAAATCTTTTGCATCATCATATTCAATACCTGCCGGCGAAATAGTCGCTTTTTTTTCTGTTGACAAAGCAATTTTATCTTTCTCAACCAGCTGTCCATCCTGTATTTCAAAAACAATGATCAAGTTATCATTTCCTCCAGAAACAAAAACCGTTTTGTTGTCGGCAGCCACCTTCAAACCATACCATGATTTAGGCAATTCTTTGGAATCTAGCACCTGATTACTTGCAACATCAATTAATTGTAAGCTCTGAATGCTTTGGCCATTATTCGTCACCAAAATATACTTTTGATTAGGGGAGACGACAACATTCAAAGGTAAATCACCCAACGAAATGGATGTACCGTGTGGAGATAATTTCCAACCGTTTGGAAGCGTCACACGCTTCGAATTCAATTGACTTTGCAAATCAGATTGCCCATGCAATTGAAGGCTCGCAATAACAGCACAAATAAGGATTAAGTAACGCATATACTTGTTTTTTTTCTTGAAATTACGCTAAATGATTAAGCATTGTAGGCACTTCGATATAATTTAACAATTTGTTTTTACCGCTTTTCTAAGACAAATCCATCCCCTATTTGCCCATCGGATTGTATCCATTTTAGCTTAAAGGTTTTTTGATCAATATCCAACAAAACCGAACCACCTATCGTATTATTCGTGTAAATTGATGACTTCATGGGATAACCCGGTCGCTGTCCTCCAAACTTTCCTCCTGAACCACTGACTACATAGATAACCCCTTGACCATTAGGCCCCACCACATAATGGTTCTTGTCAGTGGATTGAGCAAATACATGCGATGCAGCGTCAAAGGTTTCATTGATTCCATAATGCCCGCGCATCGGAAAACTGCGTTCATAGACATGGCTATGTCCTGCGATAACCAGGTCAACCTTGTATTGCTCGAAAATCGGATTCACATGTTCGCGTAAGGATTTCATGTCCAACTCAACATCAGAATCATGTGAGCCTTTGGAATAAGGAGGTTTATGAAAATAAACAACCACCCATGGTAATTTATTCGCAGCTAAATCAGCTTTTAACCAATCCACTTGATTCCCATTCCCATCTTTCAGCATCAGGCCAGAGGCTTCTTGCATCTCCGTATCCAAGGCAATCAGATGAACAGGACCATAATTAACTGAATAATACGATTCCGAGTGAGAAGGAAGACCTCCTCCCTGCCCTTCTACAGGCATATTGAAAATCTTGAAATAAGGCGGTTCACTCGGATTGTGCTTACCTGCATAATCATGATTTCCCGGCGAAGGATAAATAGGCAAGTTTTGCAAAAATGCATCCTGATACACTTCAAACACATTTTTCTGATACTCTTCATCTTTTCCGTTGTTGTAGGCATTGTCTCCCAACCAGATCCAAGCATCGGGACGATTTCCCTGCGTGTAAGCTTCGATGGAATTCATAACAGCCTTTTGACTTGCGGATCCATCACCAAAATCCCCCAAAGCCCAAATACGCACGGATTCTTTTGATCCAAATACTGGCGCTGTAACTACATATCGATTCTTATCAAACGACTTGCTATCAATTTGATATGCGTAACGAGTAGCAGGTTTGAGTTGGTCAAGCTTAAGCACATGATCTATAACTCGGTTCGTATCTATTGCCCTCAACACCTTTCCCTTTGCCTGATAATATACCTGACTTGGGGAAGGGATATCTGTTCGCCAGTGTACCAAAACGGATGTAGGAGTAACTGATTGCAAGTAGGGGCCGCGAATGATTTGGGCTTTTTGACCCAAGCATAAACTCGCCTGAAACAGAAGAAAGATTAGGATTTTTTTCATATTCGTTCAAAAAAAAAGGCGCCATAGCTATGCTTGGCGCCTTAAAGATATTCAATTTTAGTAACCCGCGTTTTGTTTCAAATAACCCGTTAAGTTAGATGCCCCATCAATCGCCGTTTGTGGGATTGGGAAAATACGCATGTTTTTGTTTGTATTCGTTTTCTCAGTCCAACTGTCTTCATACTTACCAAAACGAATTAAATCCGTCCGACGTTGTAATTCCCAGTAGAACTCAAAACCACGCTCACGAAGCAATAAATCTAAATTGATTGTTGACAATGGAGTCGCTGCCGAATTGGCTGTACGAGATAAACGAACTTTATTTACATCGGCCAAAGCCGCAGCTGCATCATTCGACTTACGCAATTTAGCCTCAGCACGCATCAAATACACATCGGCTAATCGCACAATAATTAAGTCAGCTTCACCGAAGTTTCTACCAGAGGCCGACTTGTCGGAGAATTCGTATTTCTCAACGCGATAGCCGGAACTGTAATCACTTCCTTCCGTGGTAAAATCAACTTTTTCGGTATGGATAACTAAAGGATTTCCTTTACCTCTTGAATTCAAGATCTTACCTACTTGTAGTGACTTACCATCAGCACATTTCACAAAAGCTCCACTCTTATAAATCAATCCATATTGTTGGCCACGTAAAATACCACGGTCAATTTTATACGTTGCTGGATCGACACATTGATTATCCTCTTTCTTTACATTTTGTTTGAAAAAACGAGGGTCAGCAACAGCTGGATCTACAGAACCATAAGCAGATACCCAGGACTGATAAAAAGTAGGGGTAATCGCAGGACCATCTGTTCCATTCGCTGCTGGATACGCTGGCAAAGGGCGTTGATCATTTGCCAAAGAGAAATACGACATACGGTTATGTCCATTCAATTCCGCACGTTGATCTACCGCTAAAATCAATTCTTTATTGGTATGATTCGCGTTACCAAAAATATCCCAATAATCAGCAGAGAGTGCATATTGACTTGAATTAATAATCTTGTCGGTATACTCAACAACTTTGTCCATATCCTCAGCCTTGTGCGTTGCAGTTCCATAAGGATCACGCCAAACAGCAGCGTTTAGGTGCAAACGAGCTAATAATCCCCAAGCACCTGCTTTGGTCAGACGACCGGGACCAACTGAAGTAGATAATACTGGCTCTACATCCAATAACTCACTTTTAATGTAGGCAATCGCAGCCTCGCCACGTAAAATCGACGTAACATCACCCAGGTCTTCTTTTGAAAATGCTAAACCAAATAAATCCAACATCACCATGTTGTAATAGGCACGCATACCCCGAGCTTCTGCTAGATACAATTTGGCATTCGGATCACTGTTTAATTTCAAAGAATTAATTGCCGTAACAGAACGAGAAATACCAGCTAAAACGGCATTCCAAGTATTTCTTACGTTGGGGTCGGTACTGGTAGTCTCGTGCTTATGAAGCGATAAATAGATACCATTATCACCCCAGTCCGTTCCACCACGATAAGGCAAAATCGCCTCATCTGTAGAAATTTCTTGCAAGGCAAATAATGTTGTGTGCTGGAAAATCGTAGGTAATACCGCATAAACGGGTGCGATCATTCCATCTGCCGCTTGCTTATCCGTTAAGCCCGCAGCATTGTACTCATCCAATACTTTTTCATTCAAATCGGAGCAACCTACTAAGGCTGTCATCCCTACCATTATCATGGCTATATTTCTAAACTTTTTCATTTCTGTGTAGGTATTCAAATTAGAATGTAAGATTTAAACCAACAATCAAAGATTTTGCTTTTGGATAGCTCATGTAGTCTATACCATAAGACAAGACTCCGTTAATGGAGTTATCTTTATTAACTTCTGGATCATATCCATCATAATTGGTATTCACCCAAAGGTTCTGTCCCGTTACTGACAAACGTGCGTTGGAAATAAACTTATTGATTCCCAATTTAGCCGTAGGCAATTGATAGCCTAAAGTCACGTTGTTCAAACGTAAAAAAGCTCCATCCTTTAAATAACGTGTTGAGATAGGCGCCGGGTTATTGATTGACTCCTTAGCATCCGCATAAGCGCTTGGCGTTACGTTGGTATTCTTAGCGATCTTCAATTTATAGAAAGAGGCATTCGCTGTATTGTCATAGATTTTGTTTCCTGACACGCCATTGAATTGAAGAGAAAGGTCAAAACCTTTGTAGGCTACATTACCAAAGAAGTTATACTGCGTGGTAGGCAAAGCTGTACCAGCAGCAATACGATCTTTATCCGTGATGATACCATCGCCATCTTGATCTTTGTATTTGCTCATACCTTTATCATCAAATCCGATAAATTCTTTTAGGAAGAAAGTACCAATCGGCTGACCATTGATATAACCATTAATCGTAGCGGATGTCAATCCGGATCCTGAAGCAGAACCTGATGGAATCACTGAATAAGGAGAACCTTTAACTTCATTATTGATCAAAGTTAAATTACCTCCTACATTAAAACGAACGCCTGATTTTGTAGTAAACTTGTAATCCAAGTCCATTTCTACACCACTATTCAAGATTTCCATATTATTCACGTTCGTCCAAACTGACGTAGCTGGCTGAACTGGATCCGCTGGAATAACTTCTAACAACATGTTTGTTGAGACCTTGTTAAAAGCATCAATCGATCCGGATAGGGCCCCATTCAAGAATGCGAAATCCAAACCAATATTCATTTGCGTAGATACCTCCCATTTAATATCAGGATTTGCTAAGCGAGAATACGTAATCCCAGCAGGGAAACTAGCAGACGCATCCAAAGGATAAGAAGTTGCCGAACCAACGGTAGCCGTAAATAATGGTTGAGTAATTTTTGGTGGAATTTCTTGGTTACCTGTTTGACCCCAACCTCCACGTAATTTTAAATTGCTGATCGACGTATTCTTCAAGAAAGGCTCTTCCGAAATTCTCCATCCTAATGAGAATGAAGGGAATATACCATAACGGTTATTCGAACCAAATTTTGATGAACCATCCGCACGAACAGTTGCCGTCGCTAAATATTTATCTTGATATTGATAATTCAAACGCGTGTAAAATGATTGCAACTCATTAATAAATGCAGAACCTCCAGGCTTGTTAGTCGCCAAAGTTAATTCCTGACCAATACCAGGGTTATAAATAGGCTCAGTAGGAACAATAGGGAATTTATTAATACTAAACGTGCGCCATTGGTATTGAATTTTCTGATACGAATGACCAACCATCGCAGCGAAGCTATGATCCCCTAAATCAAGATTGTAGGTTAAATAGTTTTCAATCAAGTTATTCAAATTGCTTGTATTGTAGGTATCCAAGCGACCATCAATCTTAGGAACATTACTTGCAAGTGTTTGTACATCACGAACAGACGTAGAATTATCATAACCGAAATTCATGCGATAAACTAATCCTTTCATCAATTTCATTGATGGAGAGATATTAGCAATAAAACGATTTGTCGTATTAATATCTTTGAACAATTGTAAAGTTGTCAAAGGATTTGACTGACTGACAAATGTCGCTGGCGTTTTTCCATCAGCTGAATAAGCAGGTAAGGTAGGATTATTCGTCAACGCATTGCCTAATAGACTTTCGATAGCTGGACGCTCATTAACTGTATTTGAAAAGCTAATATTCGCATCTAAACTTAATCGGTCATCCCAGAATTTTTGATTCACATTCATACGTCCCGTTAAACGATCCAATTGATTGTTCTTCAAAATACCCTGTTGCATTTGAGCACCAAAAGCAGCATAATACGTTAGCTTACTCGCCCCACCACCTAGACTCAAATTATAATTTTTAGTCATTGCTTGGCGCGTAATCTCATTTTGCCAGTCGGTATTTGAACCAAAATCCTCTAAAGTTCCTCCATTCGCAACGACTTGCGTGCGGAAATCTGAAGCGGAAAGTACAGGTAATGCACGAGCGATCGAGCTAAAACCAACATTCGTAGAGAATTCGATTTTAGACGCACCTGCTTTTCCTTTTTTCGTTGTCACTAAAATAACACCATTCGCACCGCGAGAACCATAAATGGCCGTAGCAGAGGCATCTTTCAATACATCAATGGTTTCGATATCTTGTGGATTCAAGAAGTTTAAAGGGTTTCCACCACCAGTCGTCGAGTTATCTAAAGCTAATCCATCTATAACAAAAAGGGGCGTAGAACCTGAACGAATACCTCCTGGTCCACGGATTGTGATACCCTGAGAACCACCCGGTTCACCTGTCGCAGATGTTACATTCACACCAGCAACTTTTCCTTGTAATAACTGCTCTGGTGAGTTAATGATACCTTTATTAAATGCCGCACTCGCGACAGATTTAACAGAACCCGTTACATCCGTTTTCTTTTGAGTACCATAACCTACAACAACAACTTGTTCTAAGTCGGCAGCATTAGCTGTTAAGCCCACATTGATTTGTGTTTGTTTACCTACAACCACAGATTTCGTTGCGTAACCGACAAATTTGAATTCTAAAACAGCATTGTCCGAAGTGACCGAAATGGAATATTGACCCGATGCATCGACAGTCGTTCCTTTGGTAGAACCTTTGATCGAAACTGATCCGCCAACTAGAGGTTCATTTGTGGCAGCATCAACGAGTTTTCCTGAAATTTTGTTGCCTTGAGCAAGAGCAAGTTGTGCTTGCGAACAAAGCATAATTATAGCGCTGACGATTAAAAAAAACGGTTTACGGGTTTTCTTTAAAAGCTCATGCGCATGGGAGCGTAAGAGTAGTCTCATAAATAAGGGGATAGTTTGTTTAATAGGTAAATTTATATTGGTGTTCTTTCACATAGGTTAACAGATTGTTATTTCTATGTTAGAAAATTAAATCTTCGAATATTACTATTTTAAAATGGAAAACGAAAAATATTTTATAAAAATTAAATAGCAAAAAACAACAGATTAAGCGTGCATTATCGAATAAGGCGACCGCTCGTTGCAGCAAGAATCTGCTCAATTGTTGCACCAGGTTGAATTTCAACAAGCTTAAATCCACCCTCAGGCGAAATATCATAAACCCCTAATTCTGTAATCACACGAGTCACACAACGGACACCCGTGAGAGGTAGGTCACATGTGCGGACCAATTTCGATTTGCCCGAAGGCGTCGTTTGAAGCATGGCAACAATGACCTTATCAGCAGATGCCACTAAATCCATCGCTCCACCCATACCCTTAACCATTTTTCCAGGTACTTTCCAGTTGGCTAAATCCCCCCGTTCCGAAACTTCCATCCCACCCAAAATTGTCACATCAATGTGATTACCACGAATCATAGCAAAACTTTGTTCTGATCCAAAAACCGATCCACCAGATGCAACGGTAATGGTTTGCTTACTCGCATTGATGTAATCTGCATCCTCCGCCCCTTCTTCCGGAAATGGGCCGATGCCCAACAAACCATTTTCCGATTGCAAAATGACCTTCATGCCTTTAGGAATATGATTCGCTACACGGGTTGGAATACCGATACCCAAATTGACATAATCGCCATCCTTAATTTCCTGCGCTAGACGCTTCCCAATAATTTCTTTCTTAAGATCTTCCGGACTTAATTCCTTGATTTCTTCCGCATCCATTTGGTGCGTCAAATGTTCAATAGGCTTTTGGTAATCCTTTCCCTGAAAAATGCGATGCACATAAATGCCAGGGGTGTGAATTTGATTGGGATCCAAGGAGCCCGCAGGCACTAATTCCTCCACCTCTGCAATAGTTATTTTCCCGGCCATTGCAACCACAGGGTTGAAGTTTTGCGAAGTACCCTTATATATTAAATTTCCTTCGGTATCCCCTTTCCAAGCTTTTACAAAAGCGTAATCCGCCGTGATGGCCGTTTCCATCAAGTATTTCTTGCCATCAAACTCACGTGTTTCTTTGCCTTCCGCCACTTCTGTCCCCACACCAGCAGGTGTATAAAATGCCGGAATTCCAGCACCACCACATCGAATGCGTTCCGCTAAAGTTCCCTGAGGAACCAGTTCGACAGCGAGATGACCTTCCAACATCAATTTTTCGAACAAATGATTTTCTCCGATATAGGAACAAATCATTTTCCGAATTTGCTTTTGAGCAATTAGTCGGCCTATGCCAAAGTTTTCCAAACCAGCTTCATTGGAGATACAAGTTAAATCAGTTGCATTTTTTTCTAATAAGGCTGAAATAAGATTTTCAGGAACACCTGTCAGACCAAAACCGCCCATGAGAATGCTCGAACCTGAAGTGAGATCTTTTATAGCCTCTGCAGCATGTGTGAAAACTTTATTCATATTGATTATTGGTAATCAGTAATCAACTCCACATTTGGATGAAGCCAAAGAAATGAAGCCGGGCAATCCGTAGAAATTTGTTGGGTCAAAATTTGCTCTAAAGCTGCTTCTTTCCCCTTCCCAGTTACCAAGAAAATGATTTTTTTAGTTTGTAGAATACCTTGCATCCCCACACACCAACCGAAAGCAGGCTCTAATCCTTGGGATAAAGCTGGATCATGTTGAATGGTTGATTCGGCTAATGTAGCTTTATGAAAACCGGCTTGTAAATAAGCCGCTGGTTCATTGAATGCAATATGACCATTTTTTCCTAGGCCTAGAATACACACATCCATGGGACTATTCGCTTGGATATAGGATTCAATGCGTTGGATTTCCTTATCAGGTTCTGCAGTATTCGGATCAAAACTTACGTAGCGTTCTGCTGGGATATCCATAGGACCAAGCAAATGCTTTTGAAGGTAAGATTCACAGGAGTCGGGATGCGTAGCGGGAATAATTCCCCACTCATCCATTTTGATAACACGCATTTGACTAAATGCAGTCTTATCCTTTGCCATTTCAGCATACATTCCAGTGGGAGAACCACCGGTTGCCGCGCAAAAAAGCAGGTCGGGTTTAGCTTTTACAGCTTGTAAAACATGGGACGCGGCTAGGGCGCTTAATTCTTGGTAGTTGGCAACTCGTGTAATTCTCATCGTTAAATCTTTTGCCTAAAATAACAGAATACACCTGCATTAAGAAACAGATTATCAGTTTTCTGATATTTAATACCAATTGAATTTACTATTTTGCATCACAATCTAGTTCTAATTAAACATGTACACACACCTATTCGCTACGGCGGCTGGGAGGAAAGGATGCATTCTGCTATTCTTGACCTTCCTCTGCATGCAAAACTTACGCGCGCAAACTTGGGCATTCCAAACAGGAAGTAATCTCACCACTTTTGATTTTACCAATTCGGCCGGTCAAGTCGTTTCGGGAATTAAAGCGGGATCAGGAAATTTGTATGGAATTCAATTCCAACAAAAACTGGTGGACACATCGGCTTTGTTGTTGACTTCGAGCCCTTGGGCCATTTATTTCAATCAGCATCCTACATTGGGAAAACTATTAGGTAAGTTTCAATGGGCTTTGGGAATTCAATACAATCAATACAATGCTGTAGGAGATGCGGTTAATGTCGCGTTCAGTTACCAAACCGATTACCTCGGCTTCCGCCCTTCTTTACAATTCAATCAGCCCATATATAAAAATTTGAGTCTACAAGCAGCTGGAATTTTGCAGGTGAATCAATTATTGCATGGAAATCAATGGGTCAACAATCGTTTTCTGGATTTAAAACAAGATCCACAATTCAATGGGATTCAAATGATGGCAGGCTTCCAACTAGGTGTTCAACAAATGATTTCGGAGGGGTTATCACTTTCGCTAAGTTACCAACAAATGTCTACGATGCAGGCCGGCGAGGTACAAGGCACACACTTAATACTCCGACCGAAAAGCTTCGTATTTGGCATCATTTTCCAACCGAAAAACAAATAATCAGATGAAAAGATTTGCACTATTACTTGGCTTTCTTTTGATCGGAATGATTAGCCAAGCACAAACAAAGGGTATTCAATACCAAGCCGTCATCCAGGATCCTAGTCCTTACCAAATTCCGGGTACATTTATCCAAGGACAGGTATTACAAAATTCAAAAGTTAGTATCCGATTCACGTTAAAAACGAATGGGACGACTGATTTCGAAGAATTACATGAGACACAAACAGATGATTTTGGTTTGATCAATTTGACGATTGGAAAAGGCAAAAAAACAGTTGGCGCCAATTTTGACCAAATCATTTGGAATGGACAAAACAAGGTATTGATCGTTGCGGTCAAAATAGCCAATCAAAACAATTTCATTGAGGTCAGCAATCAAACTCTTTTATATAGTCCATATGCACTTTATGCTGATGCGGTGGAATATAAGCATGTTAGCAATGCCCCTAAGGATATATCGCATTTCACGAATGATGTAGGCTATTTAGTTTCCAATGATTTAAAGCCGTTGGAGAAAAAAATCAACGATAATCAAGCGGAAAATGTAACGAGCTTTTCGCTTTTAAAGAATCAGCAAATTACCCTAGAAACTAAAGTTGAGGAACAAGGGAAGATTTTGAATGAAACTATCCTTCGTACACAGAGTATGAATGTACGGATTGACCAACAAAACAATCAAATCAGCCAGAATCAAACGAATTTGGTGAATCAAATCAATAGTTTGGGAGGTTCGTTTGAATCGCTTGGTAATAAATCACTGGCCACCGATTTAGGTAATACAAACCCAAGCAATCAACTTTATCCGAGTCAAAGAGCCGTAAAATCCTATGTGGATCAAGTTATTTCGACTGTAGTTGTATCGGGTACGCCGGATGCAACCACATTGGCTGCAGGTAAAATTCAATTAACTGGGGATTTAAGTGGAACTGCCGCATCACCCACAGTACCCGACCTGGTCTTAAAAGAAGATTTAGCAAATAAGTCGGTGAGCATCCCCACAGATGCCACATCTGACATCAAATATCCAAGTGTCCGCGCAGTTAAAACCTATGTGGATCAAGCGACGCAGGGAATTGCCTTATCCGCTGATTTAAATGCAAAAGCAGACAAGCTTTCCCCCATATTTTCGGGAAGCCCTTCCCTTCCGACGGGAACCATCGCCGTTAAACAAGGCATTGGCAGCAATACGACGCAGTTGGCAACGACCTCCTTCGTCCAACAAGAACTAAGTGCCGTATCCATAAATTATGCGACAAAGGAAGATGTAAGCAACAAATCGACGGCAACAGCTTTGGGTACGAGCAACACCTTATATCCGACACAAAATGCTGTCAAAACCTATGTGGATGCGCAAATCAGTTCAGCGACTATTTCGGATGCAACATTAGCTAGTAAGGGAAAAATACGATTGGGAGGCGATTTAGCTGCGGGCAATAGTACAGCTGATGATCCGATCATTCGAGACAATGCGATTAGCACAAGTAAAATTTTAGATGCAGCAGTTACAGATGTTAAAATTTCGGCAGTTGCTGGTAGTAAAGTAACAGGTAATATCACGGGAGAGGCAAGCAATGTAACAGGAACGGTTGCGCCTACGCATGGAGGAACAGGCGCTTCAGGTACCTTAATAGGCTATGTTAAAGCGAATGGTACATCCGCCATGCAGGCAGTTACCGCGATACCCGTAGCTGACGTTACAGGAGCGGAAGCGATTGCAAATAAGAGTAATGATGTACTAACGGATGCTAGTTCAACGACAAAATATCCCAATGTACGTGCAGTCAAGGCGTATGTGGACAATCAAATTGCGCAAGGAACGATCCCGGATGCAACGGCGACGGTCTATGGAAAAGTGAGATTAGGGGGTGATTTGGCAGGAACGGGATCGACGGCAGGAACCCCTATCATTTCAGACAATAGTATTACGAGTACTAAAATCGCGGACCTTGCAGTTACCAATGGGAAAATCGTTGGTATCGATGGAACGAAAGTAGCTGGCAGTATCCCGGGAAATGCGGCCAACGTGAATGGAATCATCACGACTTCACATGGGGGAACAGGAGCATTAGCCACGCTTAACGGATATGTCAAAGGAAATGGAGCCTCGGCCATGACGAGCAGTACGACAATTCCGGTTGCCGATGTGATCGGGGCAGAATTGAGTTCAAATAAATCTATTGCAGGTGACTTAGGAAATACATCCACAAGTGATCTTTTGTACCCAAGTCAAAAAGCGGTTAAAACCTATGTGGATGCATTATCTGCTGGCAATATTGGAACAGCGACGCAAAGCGCATTAAATATGAAAGAAAACACATCGAATAAATCCGATGGAAGTATAGATGCTAATAGCTCGATTGAATTCCCTACGCAACATGCCGTTAAAATTTATGTTGAAAATAAATTAGCGAATCAAACGATTTCATTGGCTAATTTTCAGACTATTAATCCAGACAAACTAATTGGAAATTTTGGGGCAACGTCAGCAACGCCATCTGAAATCTCAACATCTGGAACGGGAAGTGTTGTTCGTTCAAGCGGAGCGACACTTAATAATGTACTTTTAAATGGAACTATCGGCGGAAATGCTATAGTTGCTCCTATCAATGGAGGTTTAGGCACCTCTAGCTTAACATCTGGATATGTAAAAGCAGGCAATCCATTCGCTACGGTATCTTCGATACCAGTTAGCGACGTGACGGGTGCCGTTCAAAAGGTCAATGGGTCTCTTCCAGATGCCAATGGTAACATTGCACTTCGTTTTGGAACGACTTACACAGGGATATTTAATGGGGGAAATTTTACACCCGTGGTAAGTTCACCTATCAATAGTGATGTTTATATCGTTTCAGCTGACCCCACATCAACGAATAATGGACGTACGTTCATATACGATGGCAGTAATTGGCAGGAAATCACAACGAATCAGGCTACTTTGGAGGCCAAATATGTGCAATTGAGAGGATCAACCATGAGTGGAAATTTATCATTTCCGGGTGGGACAAAAATTCAAATAGCCGATGCACCTACTTCTTCAACGGATGTTGCTAATAAGGCATATGTCGACATTCAAACGGCCGCAGGAATTACTCCAGATGCAACAAATCTTGTCGTAGGTAAAATTCAATTAGCTGGAGATTTAGGAGGTCCAAGTTCAACGGCCACGAATCCAATCATTTCGAATGGAGCAATTAACAATGCGAAACTTGCTTCGGGTTCTGTTTCAGATGACAAAGTAACAGGAACAATTTCCGGAGCAAAAGGAGGTACAGGTGTAAATAACACAGGTAAAACCATCACTTTGGGAGGTAATTTAACAACAAGTGGATCAAACGCCTTGACTTTAAATACAATAGGAACAACAAGTGTTTCTCTTCCGATGAGTGGAACTTTAGCAACCTTATCAGGAGCTGAAGCATTGACGAATAAGAGTTTCAATGGCCTACAACTTACGAGTAGCCTGACAGGATTTACAATCGCAGGAGGAACTACAAGTAAGACACTTACGGTAGCTAATAATGCCAATATATCAGGGACGAATACTGGAGATCAAACCATCACATTATCGGGAGACCTTTCAGGTTCAGGTACGGGAACCCTTAATGCTACATTAGCTAATACCACAGTCGTAGCAGGGATATATGGAGGAAATGCTTTGATTCCTCAGATTACGGTAGACCCCAAAGGTCGGATAACCGCTGTATCAGAGATTCCATTGTCTAACACTACTTTGGCTGGAACCATTTTAAACGACGGAAAAGTACTTATTGGAAATAGTAGCAATGCAGCCGTTGAAAGGAATCTTTCAGGTGATGTAACGATGAATAATACAGGTGTTACGACGATTGGAAATTTAAAAATCACCAATGGCATGTTGGCTGGCAATATTGACCTAAGTACCAAAGTAAGCAACATGCTACCCATCGCCAATGGGGGAACAGGTGTATCTAGTTTGACAAGCAATGCTTTGATGGTCGGTGGAGCTAGCATCGGATTTATTGCACCAGGAACTGCTGGCTATGTCTTGAGTTCGAATGGTACAAGCTGGTCGGCGAATGCCATCACGAGTTTAGGTGTTGCGACAACCGTAGGTAGCATCAACACTAGCGGTACCCCGAATGGTATGACCTTATTAGGTGGGGAAATAAAGTTGAGTCCAGCGGATGCGAGTAATCCGGGTATAGTTACAACAGGAGCTCAAACATTCGCAGGAGCAAAAAGCTTTTCGCAAGACCTTCAAATCAATCATTTATTGATTGGAAATGGAGGCGGTGGCCTCGATGCGAATACGATGGTTGGGAAAAACGCTTTTATAAGTAATACGACGGGGACCAACAATACAGCGTTGGGTTATCAAAGTTTGAGTTTAAATACAAGTGGAACGAACAATACGGCGATTGGAGCGGGAGCTTTAAGTTTAAGCACAACGGGGATTAATAATACGGCTTTGGGGCAAGGAGCGGGTGTGAGCGTAGGTACCTTGAATAATACGCTGGCATTGGGAGCAGGTGCGACTGTCGGCACGGATAATAGCATCCAGCTGGGAAATGCCAATATCGTACGAGTAAACACCGCGGGAGCTATTCAAGCAGGCAGTATTCAAAATACGCCAATTGGCTCAATAAGCCCACAAACAGGTGCATTTACAAGTTTAAAAACGACGGGAACCAACGCCAGCCAAGTTGTGCTAACTGACGCAAATAATTTATTAAGTTCAATACCTAGTTTACCCGTAAATTTGGGAGGAACAGGGTTGAATAGCATAACAGCAAACAGTGTATTAATTGGAAATGGAATAGGTAACTTAACATTTGTTACACCGAATACGAATGGTCAGGTATTAACGTGGAACGGGAGCAATTGGGCTGCGACGGTACCGACTGCACTAACAACGGGAATAATAGGAAATAGTACGGCAAATGGTTTAACTGTGAGCAACAATGTAATCAGTTTGAGTCCAGCGGATGCGACAAACCCGGGTATTATCACCACAGGAGCACAGAGCTTTGCAGGAGCTAAAACCTTTTCAAGCATTATTAACTCTGGAAATCTGACAATTAATAGCCTAACAGCTTCCAAGGTAGTATTCACGGATGCATCCAAAAATCTTAGTTCCACGGGAACTGTTGGTGTTACACAAGGAGGAACAGGCGCAGCAAGCTTCACGAGTGGAGGGCTCATCGTTGGTGCGGGAACATCATCTTTATCTAGCATTAACCCAGGAACAGACGGACAAATTTTGGTTTCTCGCTTGGGAGCTTGGAATGTGGAAAATGCATCGCCATCGGTTACGTTAGGAAATGTAAATGTAGGTTCAACAGCCAAAGGTTTAAGTATTACGGCTGGCGGCGAAATCAGTTTGAGCCCAGCAGATGCTACTAACCCAGGTATAATCACCACAGGAGCACAAAGCTTTGCAGGAGCAAAAACTTTTTCAAGCATTATTAACTCTGGAAATCTGACAGTTAATAGCCTAACCGCTTCCAAGGTTGTATTTACTGATGCTTCAAAAAACCTCAATTCCACGGGAATTGTTGGTGTTGACCAAGGAGGAACTGGCTTAAGTAGTATCCTCTTGAATGGCGTCATGGTAGGCAATGGAACAAATTCAATTAGTACGGTCACAGCCAATACCAATGGCCAGGTATTGACATGGAATGGATCAAATTGGACGGCAATTGCCCCCACAGCCGTTTCAGCAGGCACTTTAGGAACGAGCACGGCCAATGGATTAACAGTTAGTAATAATGTGATTAGTCTCAGTCCTGCTGATGCGACCAACCCTGGAATAGTCACAACAGGAGTGCAGACTTTCACTGGAGCCAAAACTTTTGCTAGCATTATCAATTCGGGAAATCTGAGTGTAGGGGGCAACTTATCTAATGCAACATTAACTGCATCAAAAGTCGTATTTTCAGATGCGTCCAAAAATCTAAGTTCTACAGGCACAGTAGGTGTTGACCAAGGAGGAACTGGTGCAACAACCTTGGGTTTAGGAGCTCTCTTAATAGGCAATGGAACCGGTGCGATCACCACACTTGCACCTAGCACTGCTGGCTATGTCCTGAAGGTCGTTGGATCCAGCTGGACTGTCAGCACGCCTGACCGCGATGAAAGCGACCAATTTATGGCAACCGTGGGTCAGACGAGCTTTAGCTTAACACAAAGCCCAGTCGCGAACAGTAAGGTCAAAATGTTTATTAATGGTATCCGAATTGATAAGAATGCCTATACAATTTCAAGTAATACAGTAACCTATGTACCCGCATCCAACAGCAATTTTACTTTAGAAGCGGGAGACCGAATTCAATTTGACTATGCATACTAAACTATTTCTATATTTATTATTGACTGCTAGCATTTGCTTAGGCCAAATGGCTACCCACAGCGGAAGAAGATCAGGTGTCAGAAGTGAGTTTATCAATAAATCTGGCAAGAAAAACACCTTAGATGGAGTATATACAACGGGGAAATTGAACATTTTGCCCCCATGTACCAATTTGATCGTCAATCATATTACGAGCCGTGGTGTGGCACCCGTTGCAAAAACAATCACCTATAATTTGGCCTATTCAACGATTACTGGTGAAAACAAATGTTGGTTATTGCAAAATTTAGGCTCAACAAATGCACCATTAAGTTCGACGGATAATACAGAAGCTGCTTCAGGTTGGTATTGGCAATTTGGAAGTAAAATTGGATATCGATATACAGCTTCAAGAACACCTTCAACAACCTGGCCAAATCGAACATTGCTAAACGCAGATTGGTCTGCAGCGCAGGATCCTTGTACAATTGAATTAGGAACTGGTTGGCGATTACCTACCTACGCGGAGTGGAGGACAATTGCAATTAATTACCGATATGAAGCAAATGTTTTTGGATCTGATATTAAATTGCACAATGCAGGCTGGTTAAGACAATCTGATGGACTTATTCAAGAACGTGGTATAACCACACATTATTGGAGCTCAACAAGTGATACCGACATAAATGCTCGAGGCTTTGTGATTCCCTCTGCAGGCGCTCCTACAACGGCTTCTACAAACGATAAAGATGCGGGTTTTAGTGTTCGTTGCATTCGAGACTAATATCATTTTTTTCATGGAACGAAAAGCTTAATTTAGCAAAATGAAAGTAAACGCGCTACTCATTTTTGCTGCAATAAGCCTCTTCGCCTGTTCAAAGAAAGAAGCAAGCATCTCCCCCACTTCCGGCAACATCACGGAATCGATTTATGCCTCTGGTACAATTAAGTCGGCCGACCAATATCAAGCCTTTGTTTCTGTCAGTGGAATCATCGAAGAAATCTATGTAAAAGAAGGGCAACAAGTAAGCATTGGCACACCCCTACTTCGTGTTTCGAATGAAACGCAAAAATTTAATTTGGAGAATGCGCAATTGGCCGCCAACTTCAATGATGTGGCTAACAATCAAGGAAAATTAACCGAAGCAGAGGCCATTGTTCAAACTGCCAAAGCTAAATTAAAGCTAGATTCTAGCCTGTATTCAAGACAAAAAGCATTATGGTCCCAGCAAGTAGGTACCCGCATTGAATTCGAACAGAAAGAATTGAATTACCAAAGTTCGAAAGCCAATTACCTTTCGGCGAATCAACGATACAAAGACTTAAAACGTCAGATCAATTTTGGTGCAGCTCAAACCAAGAAAAACGTTCAAATTTCCGCTAGACAGAATGAGGATTTCATCCTAAAAAGCAAAGTTAATGGAACAGTATTTAGCATTTTGAAGGAAAAAGGAGAACTTGTTAGTCCACAAACACCTATTGCTACGTTAGGTAACTCGAAAAACTTTCGATTGGAAATGCAAGTGGATGAACACGACATTTTCAAAGTTAAACTAGGTCAAAAAGTAGCCATTACGTTTGATGCGTATAAAAACCAATACTTTGAGGCAGAAGTCAACAAAATTGCCTCGATTATGAATGAACGCAACAAAACATTTTTGATCGAAGCTCAATTTACAAAGGCTCCCGAAAAATTATATCCAAATGTTACGTTTGAAGCCAGTATCATTCTGCAATCCAAGCAAAATGTACTCATCTTACCTCGCAATTACATCAAAAATGACTCCATCGTTACCTTAGTAGATGGTAGCAAGCGAATCGTCAAATTGGGTTTGACCGATTTCCAAAAGGCAGAAGTTATCAGTGGATTAAGCGTGAAAGACCAAGTGATTAAACCGGAATAATGAATATCAAACTAATCATTCAAGTATCCATTTCACTTCTCTTAGCGCGATGGAAACAAACCTTAGTGGCAGCCGTAGGGGTTACTTTTAGTATCGCCATGTTTGTGACGCTCCTAGGTTTCATGAATGGACTAAATGATTTATTGGATGGATTAATCATGAACCGAACGGCACACATTCGCTTATATCACGACATCAATGTTTCCAAAGTTCAACCCATCGATTTACTTTCCCCCAATACAAACAATTTCGTACACTCCGTCAAGCCTAAAAATCAACGCCTCGAAATTTACAACAGCGGGCAAATCATGCAAGCCATCAAACGTGATGAGCGAGTACTTGGCGTAGCGCCCAAGATTAACGCGCAAGTTTTTTACAATGTAGGCAGCGTCGATCTGACCGGAGTGATTAATGGCATTGACCCCGACGAAGAAAACAGATTATTTATGTTTTCAGATTATGTCACAGAAGGAAACTTTTTAGACCTCAAAAACATCCCTAACAGCATCATACTAGGAAAAGGGGTAGCAGATAAAATGGCGGCCAATATGGGCGATATTGTCCAAGTAACCACAAGTAAAGGAGAACGAGTACAACTAAAAGTAGTCGGATTTTTTCAATCCGGATTACAAGATTTAGATCGTGTACAAAGCTATTGTTCAATCGGAACGACACAAAAATTATTAGGTGTATCCAATAATTACATCACAGACATCCAAGTCAAATTAAAAAACATACTGCAAGCGCCAGCGATGGCCATTGAATACCAACGCTATTATGAAACCGATGCGATTGATATCCAACAGGCAAACTCCCAGTTTGAAACCGGCAGTTCGGTCAGAAGTATTATCTCGTATGCCGTGGGCGTAACCTTGCTAATCGTGGCAGGATTCGGGATTTACAATATTTTAAACATGATGATTTATGAGAAAATGGATTCCATTGCCATCATGAAGGCCATCGGATTTTCTGGTAATGATGTCAATTTGATATTTATTTTTATCGCATTGAGTATAGGTGTTTTTGGAGGCGCGATGGGATTATTAGCTGGCTTTGGTATATCAAACATTATTGATCAAATTCCTTTTAATACCGATTCCTTACCCACAATCAAGACCTTCCCTATCAATTACAATCCAATTTTCTATATTATCGCCTCTATATTTTCCATCGTTACGACCTATTTCGCAGGCTATTTCCCTTCAAGAAAAGCAAGTAAAATAGATCCTGTCATTATCATCCGAGGTAAATAACATGACACACATTCACAAAGAAGTTTTACGGGCAAACCACATCACGAAATACTTTCATGACCCGATGACGGTAAAAGTGTTGGATGACATCAGTTTCAGTCTGACCCAGAGCGAATTTGTATCCGTCATCGGAAAATCAGGATGCGGAAAATCGACCTTGCTGTATATTCTATCCACCATGGATACCGAATATGAGGGGGAATTATTCATCGATTCCATCCTCATGGGCGATAAAACAGAAAAAGAACTTGCAGCAGTAAGGAATGAAAAAATCGGTTTTGTCTTTCAATTCCATTACCTCCTGAATGAATTTAGCGTCCTTAAAAATGTGATGCTACCTGGACTAAAACTTGGAAAATACAGCGAAAAGGAAGTAGAACATCGTGCCTACGAAAAGCTGAAAGTTTTAGGTATTGAAAATGAAGCCTTGAAATTACCCAACCAATTGTCTGGAGGCCAAAAACAGCGTGTCGCGATTGCTCGAGCCTTAATTAATGATCCTCTTTTAATCATGGGAGATGAACCTACGGGCAACTTGGACAAGAAAAACAGCGAGATTGTTTTTCACACTTTCCAGCAATTAGCTGAGGAATTTCATCAAACCTTGTTGATTGTTACACATGACAATGAATTTGCCAATAAAACTTCTCGCATCATCGAAATGCAGGATGGCAAAATTATCAACTAACTTATTCTTTTACGATCGAAGTAACGAACGGTTTACCCTTTTGCAAGACGTGAAGAATGTATTTCCCTTGTCGGAAATTTTGAAACTCAGTCAAATTAATTTCTGAAATCTTCTCAGGATAAGTTGCTTGCCACATGGTACTACCCACAATATCGTAAATCGCAACATAGGTTGGCATCGTGCTTTCCGCAGAAAAGGAAATGCGCAATTTATCTTTGAAAGGGTTCGGGAAAACGGTAAAACTAATTGGATTCTCGATAGCTACCTGAATCTTTAAACCGGAATTTTGGATACTTTTGGCCAACAAATTAGGCTGTTTGAAGCCCTGACGCATGGTTAGACCCGACTGAACACTTGTTCCTGTAACGACACTTGATTGACCGATAACATGAGAAAAATATTTACCATTCACTAGTTGGGTTCCTCCCCCAGCTGCAATCGTTGATGAGCTAATAGTTTGTGCAAATACACTCGAAAAGGAAACAAAAAACAGGATTACAAGCGTGTAAATTTTCATATCATCGAACTAGTTTGGCCTAAAGTTACAAATTAATTCTAACCTGCGATATATTTCCCAAAGGGGATTCTACGCAAAAGCCAAACAATCACACTCGATATCAACAAACAGATAATCGCTGTTAAAGGAATCCCTATACTTGGATGCCACATCGCACCATAAATTTTAATCTTAACCAGATAGAATAACACAATGATATGTACCAAATAAATTCCATAGCTATGGGAGCTAATCCAATCGCGCAACCTGATTGTTCCCGGTATAGTACCCTCATAAGCTTTAAACAACATAAATAATCCTGCCGTCGACATCACCACACTCGGCGAAAAATTCGCATATAACAAGCCATAAAACTTGCCATCTTCCAGCGATTGTAAATAAGTTCCTTCCATCGTCCACAAGGTTCCTAATACGAACAAAAGCCATGCAAATAAACGCGAAACTGTATGATTAGCTATGTAATAGCCCAAAACTAAATAACCTAAATAGCCTGTGAAGTAGGGCAATTTAACCGGCAAACTCAGTCCAGGAAAATGTGGATTATCGAATAAGATAGTCACCAACCACATGCCTAAAAAGAATCGCAAATGGCTTTCAGATGCTTTTCTGACCCATGCGCCTATAATTGGAATAAACAAATAGACACCCACAATCATATAGATGTACCAGAAATGATAGGACGCTCCTTCAAAATACTGTTTGAAAATCCATGAAGGACTAACAGGCCGACCACCCAGTCTAACTTGCCAATTGAATAGCGCAAATACCGTATTGTAAAATAAAAATGGAACGATGATTCGAAGAAAACTCTTCTTGAAAAACGAGCCTATTTCCTCCTCGCGTGGCAATAACAATGCACCTGACAACATCACGAAAATGGGCACCGCATAGCGGAAGCCACCATTATACAAATTGGCGAACCACCAAGCCGAATCAGGCGTTTTCCCAAAGCTCAATAAGACATTCGCAGCCGAATGAATCAGCAACACAGCAAGCGTTGCTGTGACTCGTAAATTATCTAAATATTGAACTTTGGGATTTGCCATCAATAAAAGGGTTGTTTGTAGAATCGTTTTTTAGTAGCCGCATAAATTGCATTCGCAATCGAACCACCCGTTGGCGGCAATGCGGGTTCCCCTAGTCCCGTTGGACTAATTCCATTATCCACAAAGTACGCATCTATTTTGGGAACTTCATTGCCCCGGATCATTCGATAGGCATTAAAATTCGTTGGACTTGTCACTCCTGCTTGAATATTTAGTTTGGCAAACATCGCATGTCCCATCCCATCGATGATAGCACCTTTCACCTGATTTTCTGCCCCACTTAGATTAACCACCTCACCACAATCCGTCACGGCAGTTACCTGCGTCACTTGCGGCTTTCCGTTCTTCACCTGCACCTCAGCGACCTGAGCCACATAAGAGAAATGCGAATAGTAGACACTAAATCCTTGGTGGACACCTGGTTTTTTCTTCCAGCCCGACTTCTCAGCTACTTGACGAATCACCTCAGCAAAACGATCAGGTTCATAGGTAATCTTGCCCACAGGATTGGATTTCACGCGTGCCAATAAATCCAAGCGCAGTTGAATGGGATCTTTTCCGGCTGCTTCGGCTACCTCATCTAAAAATGCTTGCTCCGCAAAACCCAAGAAATTGGTAATCGGCGCGCGCCAAGGTCCCGTCGTCACAGCTGATTTTTGATCAACAGACTCAATCAACACATGGTCAATGGCACCTACCGGGAAATTATCTTGGCGAGTCGAATTTCCTGCATTCAAGCCTACGCCACGCAAATAAAATGCCGTTATATTTCCTTTGGCATCAATACCCGCTTTGAAATGATAACGTACGGCTGGTCGGTACGTACCACCACCCATATCATCCTCCCGCGTCCACATGACCAAAACAGGCTTTTTAATGATACTCGACAATTCTGCGGCTTCTAAGGCGAAATCATTACTTAAGCGCCGTCCGAAGCCTCCGCCCATTTTACTCAGCTCCACTTGAATCGTATTTTCGGGAACACCTAATAAAGTAGCTACGGCTTTTTGCGCCGGTTGGGGCACTTGCGTAGGTCCTGCCAATAAAACCGAACCCGGCTTGACATCCGCGAAAAAGTTCATCGGCTCCATCGGGCTATGTGAGATGAAAGGACATTCGTAAGTCGCTTCAATCACTTTGGCAGCTTCTGAAATAGCATTCGCAAAATCCCCATCCTTCCGTTGGACCGTTGCTTTATCCGATTTCATTCCCGCATCAAACCAGGCTTGATGTGTCTCATTACTCTCCAAAAGAGCCTCTGAGCCATAAGAACACGTCAAATTTTGACGTGCCTGCATAATTTCATAGGTACTTGTACCAACAATAGCAACCTTATTTTTAAATGAAACGACGTCAATGATTCCCGGCATTTTCTTGACATCGTCGGCAGAAAACGACTTTAAAGTCGCACCAAACGGCGGTCTCACAATCTGAGCAAAAACCATATCGGGCTTACGAATATCAATCCCAAAAACGGGTTTACCCGTCACAATCGCTTGATTATCTACGCCACGTACACGCGTTCCAATGATCTTATAATCTTTCCGATCCTTGTAGGTGACAGTCGAGGGAACAGGTATTTTCGCAGCCTCAGCAGCCAAAGAACCGTAAGATGCTTTCTGACCAGCAGGTCCTAGCACAAAACCTTGGGAGGTTTTACATGTACTAACGTCTACCTTCCATTGATTCGCTGCAGCTTGCATCATCATCTGGCGCACCGTTGCACCCGCTTTACGCAAACGCTCCCACGAATGTTTCAATGCTCCTGAACCACCCGTTACTTGGCGTTCAAAATTTTGCGTATCTAAATTCGCTTGCAGTACTTCCACATGCTTCCAATCCACATCCAATTCTTCTGCCACGACAACAGGAAATGCGGTTTTAATGCCTTGTCCAATTTCTGGATTAGGTGAATACAAACGAATCTTTCCTGTCGAATCAATGCTCAAAAATGCATTAAATCTTCCTGGCTCATTGGCAATTGCCATCGCAGCGCCCTTCGATTCAAACCAATCGAATCCCAAGGTAAACACACTCGTAAAGAGTGCCGTTTGTTGGATAAAATTTCTACGGCTAGTTTTCATTTCTTGACTTTTTTAGATGCTAAAGCAACTGCTTCTTGAATGCGGTGGTAGGTACCACAGCGACAAATATTTCCAGCCATTCCATCAACAATTTCTTGTTTCGAAGGGTGTGGATTTTTCTTAAGTAAAGCTGCAGCGGTCATGATTTGACCAGCTTGACAATAACCACATTGGGCTACATCTAATTCATCCCAAGCTTCCTGAATGGGGTGTTTACCCGCAGGATCCAATCCTTCAATCGTGGTAATTTGCGCATTCCCAACAGCGGAAATAGGCAAAACACAAGAGCGCATCGGTTCGCCATTGACCCAAACGGTACAAGCGCCACATTGGGCGATTCCACATCCAAATTTGGTTCCTAACAAACCCACATGATCTCGCAAAGCCCACAAAAGTGGTGTGTTGGAATCGATGTCCAAGCTTACTTTTTTTCGATTAATCGTCAATGTAATTGCCATGACTACTTTTTCTTTTTGGTGATTTCCTTAATGCGTAAGTTCCTAAATTTCAAGGGAGACCCATGTCCTAAGAACCCAATATGACCTGTTTTGTTTAACAAACCTGGATGTTCTTTATGATCCGGCGTTCCGTCTTTAATGGCCTGCACAATGTCGCCATCTGTGATAACTTCTCCGTTTAAAATAACTTTGATGTGATTTCCCTCGGCGATTACCTCTTCCTCATTCCATTCACCTACCGGCTTCAAGAATCCTTGCTTGGCAGGAATGATTCCATACACGGAACCATGGTATTGATACGGTTGTAATTTGGCATATATCGGGGAGGTATTATCCAAAATCTGCAATTCCATGCCCACATAGGCAGCATCGCCTTCGAGAGGCGTACGAATGCCTAGGCCGTTGTTGGCGCCGGGCGTCAACTGGAATTCAAACTTCATGTGAAAATCACCGTATTCCTTTTTGGTATATAAATTCCCTTTGCCACCGCGTTTCGGATCAATGATTAATTCGCCATTTACTGGATAATAGTCAGTCGTATTTCCGGTCCAATTAAACAAAGATGATCCGTCGAAAAGAGGCTCAAAGCCTACTTCTTCTGGCTTATACGATGGCTGTGGAGTCAATTCCTTCACATAAATATTACGGTAAACAATGTGATTTCCATGCGCCTGCAATTCAATCGCATCCTTGATGAAAATGGGAATTTTACGATCCCAATAATTTTCCAAAATCACATTATCCACAACCAACTCCCCATTTAAATAAACCGCAACCCGTTCTCCACGCATGGTGATTCGGAAGGTATTCCACTCGCCCACTGGATTATCAGCCACTTTCGACGGATTCTTTGGATTGATTTGATTGTTATACAAACCTCCTGAACCCACTTGCGCACCAACATTCTTTCGGGCTATGTCCCAAATCTGTACTTGTGGTGAGCCGCGCAAATAAAGTCCAGCATCTCCATCTTTTTCGATTTTCCAATCGATTGTCAATTCAAAATCTTGGTAATCTTTGACCGAGCATAAATTATCGCCATGGCCTGTGAAGTGCAATTCTTCGCCTTGGGCCAACCAGCCTTTGCGCATAATCGAATCTGCCTTAATTTGCTTCATGGCCAAAGTATCTGCCGAAGTCTTTCTGCGTTTCACAGGATTGTCAACCAAACCTTTCCATCCGCGTAAATCGATTCCATTATACATCGTATAAAATCCACGGCCCGGATTGCTCTTCATCACTTGATCACGAATCGCGGCATCGGAGATTTGCCATTGATTTTCCAATGTCCATTCTTTCGTCATGGTACCCTGAAATTCCGGATTGGCAACATACAAAGCGGCTAATCCATCAACAGCGATTTGCTTGATATTGGGTTCTTTTAGGCCTAAGTATAATGTTCGCATGGCCGACAAGGAATTGCATTTCGCCAAACCTTTATAAATCTGCTCGCGTGTTTCCAGATTTTGTGTCAAGCTTAATGCGTTTCGGTAACGCAATACTTGTTGGTCTACATTCGCAAATGCTTTCCCATTAATCCGCACAAAAGCGCGCAATGCCTCTTCATTCGTCTTCCCTAAGGCATACAACCAATCCAAATTGGCCACTTCTTGAACGAAGGGAACCCAATTCGATTTTTGACTTGCTGATGTAGCGAATGCCGTGATTTTACTATTGCGAGTGCCGTCCTTTTTGATCAATTGCGCCATGCAATTTTGTAGCGCTTTTACTTCATTGGGTAATTGCGCAATGGATAATTTCTCTGCTATTAGGTCAAAATCAGCTAAATCAACCCATTTATCCAAAGTCTCAAAGCCCGCAGCGCGTTCCGGATGATTCGATTGTACCGCACGCCAAACCAATGATTTCACCTCAGGCCATTGTCGGCCGCTACCATAGGTCAACAACACCGTTTTTTGTGCTGTTGACGCTTGATCGTAACCAGATAATTGATTTTTAAGGTAGGCATTCGCGGCTAATGTCGTCGTGAAATCAGCGATTTTTTGCGCATCTACTTGATTCGTTTTCAGCAAATCCCAAACAGCAGGCAAGCCCTTTGCTCCTTGCACATGAAGTTGAGCAATGATTTGTTCCGTTTTGAAATTCGAATTTTGAATAAGCGGTAAAGCCCACGCAGCTTTGTAAGTCCCAACGGAGATAATGAAAGCTTTTTGATGTGCTGCATCCCAGGATTTCAACGTGATATTGATTCGCGGTTTAGCCAATAATTGCTTCAAAATAAAAGCGCTCACTTGCGGTTTTGAATTTGGATACTTCGCTAGCAAGATACTTTCATCTTGTTTGGCTATCAGTCCAATGATTTGACATTGCGTTGCCTCCGGAAGATCTGCACGTAAAAAGGCTTTTAACTCTGTGATGTTTTTGGCATTTGCCAAAATGAAGGCTTCTGTCGCTTGCGTGGGTTCGTAAATTCCTTTGCTAGCATAGGCAGCCGCTTTTAATTCTGAGGTGGCACCCTTTGTGCGGAAATTCAATTGCTGCTCGCGAGTTGATTGCGCGAGGGCTTGCCAACTAACTAATAATAAAACTAAATATTTCATGATGTTTAGAGGATATAAGGTGCGCGCATTGGCTGGTTAATGAGACTATTTGCTTCGGGGTCGCCGATAAATTCTTGCTTAATCGGGTCAAATTTAAGGTTGCGGTGCAAACGCATCGCGATTAAACCCATGTTGATGAGCGTACACGAACGATGTCCATTTTCCTCATTCAAGGCAAATTGCGTCCTATTTTTCACCGAGTCCACAAAGTCCATTTGTTGGGCCGGCGGCTCCGGGAACTCGGCCAATTTGCGTTCCAAATCGGGAATATCCGACTTAAAATTGCGATATAACTTTCCTTTTGGCCCTTCGATATAGGCTACTTTCTCGTCTTTGGCTTCGCCATCGAGAACGATTTGGCATCCATCTGCATAGGTGTAGGTGATTCGATTGAAAATTCCAACGGCATCTTTGTCTTGAACTGGAGCATCCACTTCGACATACACGGGACTTTCGTTGTCTTTGCCCAACATATATTGAATCGGATCCATGTAATGTTGGCCCATGTCGCCTAAGGCTCCCCCATCGTAATCCCAATAGCCCCGGAAAGTTTGGTGGGTCCGATGAACGTTATAAGGTTTATACGGCGCTGGTCCGAGCCAAGCGTCGTAATCTAATTCAGGAGGTACAGGTTGAGGTGTCAAATCCGTTTTGCCCACCCAGTAAAATTTCCAATCGAAACCCGTGTGTTTGCTTACGGTGAATTTCAAAGGCCATCCCAAAAGTCCCGAATCCACTAATTTTTTCATGGGTTTCACGGGACAATTCAATCCATAAAAATTGCCTTCAAAACGGAACCAGGTGTTTAGTCGGAAAATTCGACCATGCTGCTGAATCGCTTCTTTTAATTTCTGTCCTTCCCCGATGGTCCGAGTCATTGGTTTTTCACACCAAACATCTTTTCCTGCACGTGCTGCATCTGCAGCCATAATGCCATGCCAATGTGGTGGAGTAGCTACGTGAACGATGTCCACTTCGGGGAGCTGAATCATCTCACGGTAATCGGAGAATGCCTTCACCCCTTTCTCTACTTTGTCTAAGCCGAGTTGGAGGTTTTTCTTATCGACATCACATAAGGCGACAACGCGTGTACCCGCATAGGGGATATGACCGCGGCCCATGCCGCCGGTACCGATGATCGCTTTGGTGAGTTGGTCTGAAGGAGCTATAAAGCCCTTCCCGAGTACATGGCGGGGTACGATGCTAAATGCCGCTAAGGATAGGACGGATTGCCCGAGGAATTTTCTTCTGGAAACTGACATAATTGAATAGGTTTTCGTCCCCAAGATAGGAAATTTTTCGGATAGACGCTGCCGGGGTCTGCGACCCCGGCAGCGTCACCTCAAACCACCGTTAAAGTACAGCAAATCAAGCCAAATTATCAGCTTTCACGAAAAAATATCAAGTTCCTGAACGAATAAACGGGTATCTTTCGCTTCGAAAATTTGACGCTGCCAGGGAGTCTACGACCCTGGCAGCGTTCAAATTCTGATAACGACGGTTAAACTTCGCGCACCATGTGCACCAATCACGAGCGATTGCTCAATGTCTGCGGTCTTCGATGGACCGGCTAAAAACAAACCAAACCCCGAATTGACTCCTCCCAAGCGCTCATATGCTGCATGCATCGTAGGAACAATTTCAGAAACATTAATAACTAAATGTTGGCAAATAAACGGCGCTACCCGATGCGGCATCGCCTCTTCGGTCAACCAAATCGCCCCATTTTCCGCGACGCCAAACTCCCCATCAATTTCCAATACTTCCACGTCAGCTAAACTCAAGCCATCCATGGTTTTGTCAAAACGTCTCCGACCAGGAAATAAAACTTCTAATTCCTCAGGACTCACCACGCGTGCTCCCACCACTTCCAAGGAAGCTTTGAAATCAAAATCCGAAGAAGCTCCTTGAAAAGCTTCCGGATGTTTCACGGTTTCCTGAGCACCGATTTTCCCCAATATTTCTTCTCTTGCGCTCATCGTTTTTGGTACCATTCTTGAAAACTCTCCTTCGGCGCAACAGGCATTTCCCGCTGTTTGTACCAAGGATTTAAACGTGTATTTAGGATAGGTGCGAATTTGCGAACTAGTGATCCACCTAACAGATACAAGACAGGATTAGCTAAAACAAAGGCCATCAGCTTCATTCCGATCGTTTTGCTAACCGGCGCTAAACCGGCAGCCATCAAATCCTGCCGCCAAAACCACAATTGCTCATGTATATTAATCTTCACGGGACATACATTCGAACAGGATCCGCAAAGCGTACTCGCAAAAGGCAAATCCGCATTGGCCTTTTTATCGATATTCGGGGCTAAAATGGAGCCAATAGGACCAGCCACCGGTTGGTGATAACTATGTCCCCCACTCCTACGATACACCGGACAGGTATTAAAACAAGCCGCACAGCGGATGCATTTCAAGGAATTCTTGTATTTAGGGTCAGCGAGCTGACGCGTCCTACCGTTATCCAACAACACAATGTGCATTTCCTGGCCCTGACGCGGTTGGTGAAAATGCGAGGAATACGTCGTGATTAATTGACCCGTGGCGCTTCTTGCAAGTAATCGTAAAAACACCGCTAAATCCGCGCGTTTCGGAATAAT
>CALLKB010000154.1 GCA_938008575.1 uncultured Cytophagaceae bacterium
CGATTGCTGCCGGTGTTGCTAAAGCACATGCGGATCATATTCTAATTGCTGGATATGATGGAGGTACAGGAGCATCACCTTTATCATCGATTCGTCATGCAGGATTACCTTGGGAATTAGGTTTGGCTGAGACGCATCAAACGTTGGTTAAAAATAAATTACGCGGACGTGTAACTGTTCAAACTGATGGCCAAATTAAAACGGGGCGAGATATAGCGATTGCTGCCTTGTTAGGTGCAGAGGAATTTGGAGTGGCTACTGCAGCGCTTGTTACTGCGGGTTGTATTATGATGCGTAAATGTCATTTAAATACTTGTCCTGTTGGTGTAGCAACGCAAAATCCAGAATTACGTGCCTTGTATACAGGTAAACCAGAAGATGTAGTGAATCTATTTCACTTCTTAGCGCAAGATATGCGTGAGATTATGGCAGAATTAGGATTCCGTACGTTGGAAGAAATGGTGGGTCGTGTTGATTTATTAGAAATGGCCGACTTATCAAATCACTGGAAGTTTAAGCATGTGGATTTATCACCTATCTTAACTCCAGCAGCTCGTGAAGATGGTGTTGCTGTCGTAAAGTCGGAGGAACAAGATCATGGTTTAGAGGAACAATTAGATTGGCAAATCATTAAACTTGCACAGTCAGCCATAGATACACAGAAACCTGTATATGGTGAGCTTCCAATTATCAACGTAAATCGTTCGGTAGGAACAATTATTTCCAATGAAATCACCAAAAAATATGGTGAAAAAGCTTTACCTGCAGGAACAATTCACATGAAGTTTAATGGAACAGCAGGTCAATCTTTCGGAGCATTTTCGGTTAAAGGTTTAACACTTGAAATTGAAGGTGATGCGAACGATTATATTGGAAAGGGTATGTGTGGTTCGACTATTATTGCTTACCCATCTAAAGTAGCGCAGTTCAATGCTGCAGAAAATAGTATTGTAGGTAATGTTAGTTTTTATGGAGCAACTTCAGGGGAAGCTTATTTAGCCGGTATGGCTGGAGAGCGTTTCTGTGTTCGTAATTCAGGCGCCAAAGTAGTCGTAGAAGGAATTGGAGATCACGGATGTGAGTATATGACTGGAGGTTTAGTGGTTATTTTGGGATTAACGGGACGAAACTTCGGAGCGGGTATGTCGGGCGGTGTTGCCTACATTTTAGATGAAAAGAATGATTTTGAATCGAAGGTCAATCGAGAGATGGTTGAGATAACGGAATTGACACAAGAAGATATTTCTATTGTAAAAATGTATGTTGAAAAGCACGTTGAATTAACCAATTCAATGAAAGGCAA
>CALLKB010000155.1 GCA_938008575.1 uncultured Cytophagaceae bacterium
TGCGGGTGCGATAACTTTGGGTACGCCGGCGGTGCGGATTAATTCGGATGCGGGAATGTTGAGTATTTCGGGGGCTGTTTCAAATCCGAATGGATTGACATTGGGTGGCGTTTCGAATCTAGATGTATCAGGAGTCATTTCGGGGGCATCGACCTTGACTAAAGATGGAGCGGGTTATTTATTGTTGCGAGGGAATAACTCCTATTCCGGTTTGACTACTGTTTCAGCTGGTAAACTATTTGTGGAATCAGCGAATGCATTGGGCTCAACGGCCGCGGGGACATCGGTGACAGCTGGTGCGAGTTTGCAAATACGTGGCGGGGTTTTTATGGCGGCGGAGCCTTTGACGATAAATGGGTCTATGGCGGCAGGTGATGGGGCATTAGCGAGTACATCCGGAATTAATACCTGGACGGGACCAGTGACTTTGGGGTCTTCGGCAATTGTTTCAGCAGATGCGGATGAGTTGCGGATTTCGGGGTCAATTACGACTGCAGGATTTTTATTTAAATCAGGGAAAGCGGCAGCCTTGGGGAATGTGAAGGTATCAGGAATCATTTCGGGTGCTGGGATGGTGGAGAAGATAGGCGATGGCACATTGACATTGAGTGGAAATAATACCTATACGGGCTACACGAAGGTGACGGGTGGCGCGCTTTCGTTAGGAGCCAGCGAGGTAATTCCGAATGCAAATGCATTCTATTTCAATGGAGGAACATTACGTACTGAAGGATTTACGGAGACGACAGGTGTGGTGCATATAACAGATAATTCCCAATTGCAATTTGCACCGGGCGTACATCGGGTGACTTTTACTTCTCCAGGAACTTTTACTACGGGCAAATTATTGAATGTGTACGGTTGGGAAGGGGATTTCGCGATACCTTCCAGTGGCCAGCGACCTAACGTGGAGGATTCGGGAATGATTCAAACAAGTTCATCGCGTTATGTGACCATCAATGGGGTCTTGCGTTCTGCGGGTGGAATAAACCAATATGGACAGATCAATTTTACGGGATTCCCGGGTACGGCGGGTAAATTATTTATCAATACGCGTTTGAGTTTGCCTTTGTTAGAGCAAATCAAAATTATTAATGACGCGGATAGTTCGGTTCATTATTCGGTGCAGTTAGGGAGTAATGAGATAGTGCCGGATTATACGCGGTAGGAGGAGGGGGTAGACGCTGCCGGGGTCGCAGACCCCGGCAGCGTCACCGCCACAACGATCTATTTAAGATTAAAGTATGCGTGTCCGCGAGATTATCAGGTTGTTTTTAAGCTAAAATGGGGGCAGGCAGTTTATCAAGTTCTTGGATAAACATGTGATGATCGTAGAATAAAAAGTCTTCTGGGATTCAGTGGAGGTCGAATTATCTAGAAAATGATAATCGAAGTGGGGAGATACTAAATTGGACTTTGGCTCGTTAGCGGAGTGACGCTGCCGGGGTCGCAGACCCCGGCAGCGTCTACCCCCTACACCTGTGCTTTCAAGAAATGCACAATAACCTCCAAACCCTTCTCAAAATGATCGTTATTTGGAATAACGATATCACAAGAACGTTTGTGTGGGCGGATATATGCTTCGTATGTGGGTTTTACATGGTATTTCCAACGGTACATCACGTCCTGTAAGTCATAACCACGTTCCTCATTGTCGCGTTTGATGCGGCGTTTCAACTTCACCTTATCTTTGGCATCAATGAAGATTTTTAAATCCAATAATTTGGCAACTTCTGGAAAATGAAAGACAAAAATCCCTTCCACCACTAAGATTTTGCGTGGATGGAAATGTAATAAATCAGGTACTTTCGTTGAATTGTTAAATGTGTATTCTGGTCGGGTTACGACTTCACCTGAACGTAATTTTTCAACATCCGCCGCAAAAGCTTCATCATCAATTGCACCTGGCAAATCGAAATTCTCAATACCATTATGGTCTTTGGTCTGATGTTCAATCGGACGATAATAATTGTCCTGCGATAATAAACAGATTTCATCAGCCGGAAACTGCTCCATCAATCGCTTTAAAAATAGCGTTTTACCCGAAGCACTTCCTCCCGTAATTCCGATAATAAATGGTTTGTCGATGTTGCTCATATAAGCTACAAATTTGCGAAAAGCATCGCTAGGAATCAAGCCTCAACGAACGAATTTTACATAATCAGCCTCTTGGTCTTTGGATGTCTGAAAGTCGACGCGCATGTCTACATCCCGAAATAATTGAATTAATTCATCCAATTTAAATAGGTGTTTTCCACATCCTTCATGAATTCCGCCCGTAAGTATTTCCTCCATGATCACACAGCCATCCAACTTCAAAACGCGATCGATTTCATGCAACACGCTGGCAGGGTCATCCATTTCATGCAAGGAATTTAGCAGCCAAACTTGGTCCACCGTGGCCGCTGCTAATGGAATGGCTGATGCTTCCGCATGTAGTATTTGTATGGGCGTTCCGACACGGGTTTGATAATGGTTTTCAAAATAAGACAAGCCTTCTTCGATGTCTGGCCAGTTTAATACATCTTTATTCGGGTCCAATAAAAGTAATTCGCCCGCGGCATTTTCCGCCATCTGCTTAATCTCCCACCAAGCGGCTCCACAACCCAATGAAAGGATGCAATCTTCCTCCGACCACCCCGCAACCTCGAATAAACTTTTCTCCATGCAGCAAATTATCAATTCTGTTTATCTTTGACAAAAAAAGAATACTATGGCCCTATTTATTGCACCTACCGCCAGCGTCATGGGGCGCGTCAAAATTGAAAAAGATGTCACCATTTGGTACGGCGCTGTCGTACGTGCAGACGTCGAGGAAATCCACCTAGGGGAAGGTTGCAATATTCAAGATAATGCCGTTTTGCACGCGGATGAGGGCGATAGAACGATTATTGGTGCGCGTGTGACCGTGGGTCATTCAGCCATTGTACATGGTGCGGAAATTGGGGAAGGTTCCTTGATCGGCATGCATGCAACGGTTTTGAATCGGGCCAAAGTGGGGAAATGTTGTTTAATCGGCGCACATGCTTTAGTCACTGCGGGAATGGAAATTCCTGATTATTCATTGGTTTTGGGTAGTCCTGCCAAAGTAGTCAAAACCCTGAGTCCCGAGCAAATCGAAGCCTTAAAACATGGCGCAGATCATTATATTAAAATGGGTGCCAAACACGCCGCTGGCGAATATCCACTAATCAAATCATGATTGAACTCATCCTCATCCGTCATGCCCACGCGGGACCCTATACGAGTCCGGATGAAGCCCGACATTTGTCGGAGAGAGGAATCAGCGAGGCGAGAAATCTAGCGAAAATACTTGCTGATTATCCTTTACCCGATGGGATTTGGTATGTCTCAGATGCAATCAGAACCTTGGAAACGTATCGAATCTTAACGGCCCAACAAGCCGAGGTGTCGAATTTTTGGTACCATGCTTCAGGACCTGCCTATTTGGAGAAAATAGTTCAAAGTGTTGCACCTTGCGTTTACCTTGTCGCACACAATCCTTCCATTTCTTATGTGGCTTCCTATTTATCTGGGGAGGAAATTCGAATGGATACGGCCAATTTTGTACATTTGCAATGGCCCACGCTTGATGCTTGGGCGGAAGTTACCCAAGGTAGTGCCTCAGTCAAAACTCGCTTTTAATATGAAGAATCAAAAAATATTTCGTTGGGTTATCGTATTGTTTACGCTCTTGATGATTGCTTTGGCAATCGATATGGCGAGGAATACGACGGCACCATGGAATAAGAAGAAGGTGAGCAGGGGTCAGTAGTCAGTAGTCAGTGGTCAGTGGGTAGTCCGGAGGGAAATAAGTCCGGAGTCCGAAGGGAAACAGTAGTCAGTTGTCAGTTTTCAGTGGTCAGTTGTCAGTGGGCAGTAGTCATTACCTAGTCACTAGTCCGGAGATGATGTCTCTTGTTTTATAACCCTGGGTTTTAACCTGGGGATTTCAGCGAAATCGAAACGATATTTAAGGCTTTTTGCCGTCCCTAGGTTGAAGCCTAGGGTTAATTAATAAGACGCGAAGTATCGCGTCTCTACGATCTAATGTCTATCGTCTAATGTCCAACATCTAATGTCTAAAAGACGCGAAGTATCGCGTCTCTACTATTCAATCGCCGCATTTCATGTGTCTCAAACTTTGGCAATCTTGTAAGGTTTGCCAAAGATAAAACCTCTTCATTCTTCACTCTTAACTCTTCACTCTTAATTCAAAACCGATTCGATGTGCTTCAAATGATGCACACAATGCCAAGCATAAATCCCCAGCACGCGATCCAAACGATAGCTTATCCCTCGCTCCGGATGAAAATACGTCTTTGACCAGTCAGACTCCTGCATCGTTTTCATCAAATAAACCCAACGCAAGTGAATGTATTTGATGCCTTCAACTGACCATTGAATAGGTGCCTCGTTGCCATCCGGCATCTCAGCCCAGGTGTTTTCGTCGTAGGGTTTGATCGTCGGATTGTCCTCCGTCAATGCCATTTTGAAACGAATATAGCTATTGATGTGGCTATCATATAGGTGATGAATCACTTTTCTTGCCGACCAGCCTCCAGGACGATAAGGTGTTTCCAACAGACTTTCATCTACGTTGGCTAGTAAATCTGCCAATTGACCAGGTAAGTCGGAAATAATTCCAATCCATTCCGTGCGTAATTCCGGAGTAATGATTTCAGGTGCTGAAAACTTCCCAATGGGATATTGCAAAGGATTTAATTCTTCCATCTTATCGAGTATAAAAAGCCGTGATGTCAGAGCCAGCCTGACGCGTATGCGCAATAAGTGGATGAACCCCCTGATGGATACTCTCCATCATTTCTTTGCCACTTTCTTTGGCTAGTTGGGCTACATGCAACACATATTCAATTTCGCCCTCTTCCATTTCCAAAGGAACAACAACTTTATAAGCCTGATTTCCCAAAGCCGCCAAACGTGCCGCTTCTTTTTTAGCTGCCTCAAAACTGTTTTCGATATCCGCTGTATCTACAGTAATGACTTGCGGTTCTTGAGTCATTTTTAATGCCAAAACTTCTGCAATTGCTTGATCCAAACCTTCCAAAAGCTTTCGGAAACTATGGTAGTTTTTACCATTGCGCATCCGCTCGCGAATCGATTGACGAATGAAATAAGTGATTGAATCCGTAACCGTTAAACCAATTTCAGCAGTTTGTTTAAATATCAAGGAGCTCGGAGACATACCTGGAATCGTGTTTGGGTCATGTAAGACAACCACACCATCCGCAGTTAAAAATCCGTCAATCCGCGTACATACGCCAAATCCCAAATCATCAAAGGCTTGTTTTACCTGCGCCTGAATTTGCTGCAAATGAGCCAAAGATGCGTCCATCGGAATACGCTTGCGCGTTAATTTCGACTTGTATTTGGCATTGAAATCAAATACTTCCACCGACTCATCAATGACAATTTCCGTCGGCGGCAAGGCAACCGAAACTCCTTTTGGTGTCTGAATAACCCCACAAGAGAATTCATTTCCGTTGACAAATGCCTCCAGCAACACCGCATCTTCCGAATGCATCGAATGAATGCTTGCCTTCGTAACCGTATGAACAAAATATTCCTTCAGCGCAGCGTGTAATTCCGCCGGATGCACATAAGTCTGATGATTAAAACGCACAGGAAAACCGATGCCCTCATCTAAATTGACCATTTTTTGAAGCACATCTACTTGCTCCGCTTCTGAATAGGTAATCCATTGCTCCCGGTAAATCTCCTGAATGAACAAGCATTTTTTGATTGCTTGGTCAAATACTTCCAAAGAATCTTCCTTCACAAAAGCCAAGCCAATCGACGATCCCTGATGCGGCGCTTTGGCCACAAATGGAATTCCAATAGCTTTTTTGACTTGCTCGAACAAGGTCTCCCGACCGTACGCTTCGTAGTCGGCACGCTGCAACACAAAATATTTCTTCTCCAAACCGACGCTCTTCGCAAGCCAATCGTTTTGTTTGATTTTATCGATACCAATCGAAGAACCCAATAAACTTGGTCCTGAATACGGAATATTAAACCACTCCAATAATCCCTGAATACTTCCATCCTCTGCGCCAGGACCATGCATGGCGATGAAGGCAAAATCGAAGTGATTAGCAAAATCTGCCGGGGAAATGGGTGTTCCGATTTCCTCCAACATGCTTGAATAATTGTTGATGTCGGTCAACGATTCCGTGTAAACCGAAAACGGTGCACGTTGGTAAGCAGCAGGCGGGAAGAAATTTCGGATCGATTCTTGGTAGATAAGTTCTTCCTTGATCAATACAAAATTGCCTAGGCCATCCACAAAAACGGGTACTGGGCTAAATAAAGCCTTGTTGATATGTGCCATGGCCGTTTTGCCACCAGCAAAACTGATTTCACGCTCGCGCGCTTGTCCACCAAAAAATATTCCAATTCGCATCATCCTACTTTGATTTCTTCTACAGCTGTAATTTCAGGTACATCGCGACGAATCGCTTCTTCTACGCCGGCACGGAAGGTCATAGCCGACATATTACATGACTGGCAATTACCGACTAACGCTAATTTTAACACATTTTCTGTCGTGATTTCAACGACCTCTACATTGCCACCATCTGCCACTAAATAGGGTCTAATGCTATCTAAGGCTGTTTGGATTCTGGGATAGAGTGGGTGATTTTCCATGCTTGTGTTTATTGTGCGTTGTTTATCGCGATTTGCTGCGCCAAATTAGCCGCAATTTGTCCAAATGCATCGGCCGTCGGACCTTCTTCCGCCGCGATCGGTTTTCCCGCATCACCGGCTTCCCGAATTCCTTGTACCAATGGCACCTCTCCTAAAAAGGGAACCTTATATTTCGTCGCTAATTCCTTGCCGCCATCTTTGCCAAACAAATAATATTTATTGTCGGGCAATTCCGCCGGTGTGAAATAAGCCATATTCTCTACCAAGCCCAAAATAGGCACATTGATGCCATTTTGTTTGAAAAATTGCAATCCTTTTGTCGCATCTGATAAGGCCACTTTTTGTGGGGTAGTGACGATCACGGCACCGGTCAATTTGATTAATTGTACCAATGTCAAGTGAATATCAGATGTTCCTGGAGGTAAGTCGATTAATAAATAATCTAATTCTTCCCAATTTGTATCTCCGAAAAATTGACGCAAAGCTTGCGTCATCATTGGACCACGCCATGGCACAGGGCTTTCCGTAGGAGCTAAAAAGCCCATCGAAATTAACTTGATACCATATTGGTTAATGGGTTGAATGCGATTTTTGCCATTCACTTCTTGCACCAATGGTTGCATGTCTTCTGCACCAAACATCACCGGAATCGAAGGACCCGAAATGTCGGCATCTAAAATACCTACTTTGGCACCTGCCTTTTTCAAAGCCATCGCCAAATTCGCCGTTACCGTTGATTTACCTACACCCCCTTTGCCAGAAGCCACCGCAATGACATTCTTAACTCCAGGAATTAAGGGGTCTTGTTGTTGCAAAGAAGTAACCTCTGCTGTCATGTTAATGACCACTTTCAAGTCAGGATGCACCAATTTCTGTATCGCATCTACACAATCTTGTCTGATTTTTTCTTTTAATGGACAGGCTGGAGTCGTTAATACGACAGTGAAACGAACTTCACCAATACCTAATTCCACATCTTTAATCATGCCCAAAGTGACCAAATCTTTTTTGAGATCAGGGTCGTCTACATGCGACAATGCCGCCAATACCGATTCTTTGGTAATCATTTTGATTTTCCGAACATTCTCTTGAAAAACCTTTGCTCAAAAGCCCAAAAATATTTGAACTGTCCGAACAAAAACCCATACATCAGTAAAAGCAAATTGTAAACAGGCAAAATCACGATGTAATACACCATATCCACCCACCACTCTTCACCCAAATAGGGTTTAACAAACTTTTTCAGGTACATCACAGTGAATCCCGTTAAGGCAAACACCAACAATATCACCCATACCATCCAGGCCTTTTCAACGTTCCAACGTTGTTTGAGTCGATTTACAAAGCTCACCCAACAAAGGTACTTCATTCTCTTCAGTCATTGAATTGACCTTACATTTAAATGACATGAAAACATCAA
>CALLKB010000156.1 GCA_938008575.1 uncultured Cytophagaceae bacterium
TGTATTTATTGCAAGATCTACTCATCCTTCTATCGTTTTCCATGATTTTGGCAATGCTTGTACTGCCTGTATGTACTTGGTTAGAATCAAAAGGAATTGCACGCGCGCTCGCCATTTCGCTTTGTCTCTTAATCATGTTCGCCTTTATTGGACTTCTTTTGTTGCTATTAGTTGGTCAAATTGCCGAATTTGCCAGTGATTGGCCCATGTTTATCCGTAAGGCTGAAAAATGGGTGGCAGGCTTACAAAGTTTCCTGTCGCATAACCTGAATATCTCTCGCAAAAAACAAATGGTTGAGGTGAGTAATCAAACCATTAATCTATTGAAAAACTCAGGGGACATCATTACGACAACATTTGGTACAGTGATTCATGGGGTGACGACACTCATTATTGTTCCCATCTTTGTCTTCTTCTTTTTGTATTACCGACAGTTTTTTGCCGACTTCTTATCGCGGGTGTTCCCCACAACTGACCGCAATGTGTTGCATGGCATCATGCAGAAGACTGGCACGGTGGTTCAAAGTTACTTGGTAGGCTTATTAGCGGTGATGTTGATCGTTTCCCTACTATGCATTGCGGGATTTTGGTGGATAGGTGTGGATTATTTTATGTTCTTTGGTTGCTTGACTGGAATTTTGTTATTGATCCCCTATATTGGAATTTGGATTGGAGCATGCTTACCAATCATTTTGACATTGGGAAGTTTAGGGCCAAATTATGCCTTAGGGGTGATCGCTTGGGTAGCTGCGGTACAATTTGTGGAAGCTAATTTCATCACGCCATTAGTGATTGGATCTAAAGTTAGTATCAATCCGATGGTTGCTATGTTGGCATTATTAGCCGGCGAAATGATTTGGGGAATTCCAGGTTTGATTTTAGCACTTCCCCTAACAGCGATTCTGAAAGTTATATTTGATCATGTGCCTGCGTTAGAAGCTTATGGGTTTTTATTAGGCGAAGCGCCCAAACGATCAAAGCGAGAGTAATTCCTTAAAACGTATCGACTGACGTCTAGAGATTTCAATTTTTTCTCCTTTCCCAGACAAAGTCACTTGTAAGCCTCCTGAAAACCAGGGTTCGATTTTATCAATGTAATTCAAATTGATAATGTGCTTGCGATTTGCTCGGAAGAAAACTTTTGGATCCAAACGTTCCTCGAGGGCATTTAATGATTTCAAAACCAAAGGCTTTTGGTCATCAAAAAACAAACGAACATAATTTCCCATTGATTCGCATAAACGCACACGATCCAAACGAACAAACCAACAACGTTCCCCGTCTTTCACGAATATCTGATCTTGAGCACCTAACACATGATTAGGTGTTGCGACCGAACTAGCTTGGCGAATTTGACGCTTGTCTAATTTTTGGATACTCTCACTTAGTCGGGAAAGCTCAATGGGTTTCAGCACGTAATCTAACGCGTTCACCTCAAATGCTTTTAACGCATATTCATCAAAAGCGGTTGTGAAAATGACTTCGGGTAGGTAGCCGTCCCAACTTTCCAACCATTCAAAACCTGTTTTACCTGGCATTTGAATATCAAGAAATAAAACATCGGGCTGCATGGTTTCCAATAAAGCGGCCGCTTCATCGGTATTTGAGGCTTCGGCAATAACCTCGATATGCGGAAAGTTTTCCAATAAGCGTTTCAATTCATTGCGCGCTAAACGCTCGTCGTCTACGATGATTGCTTTCATAAATCTTAAATTTCCTCAAGATAGGGCAATGTCACAATTGCGCACACTTGATTTTTGTTTAGTGGTTGAAGTTCGATTTGAGCGGTTTTGCCGTATAATAAGTTCAAGCGATTTTGTGAATTTATTAGACCAACTCCCTCGTCTGATTCTTTACCTGGCTTGAGATGTCCCGGATTTATGACAGAAATTTGAATAAGATCTTCCATTCTTTGGGCGGATATTTCAATGGTTCCGCCTTTAACAGACCGAGATATGCCGTGCTTGATTCCATTTTCAACTAATGTCTGCAGCAACATCGGTGGAATTTGTGCTTTATGACAAGTGGGTTCGATGCTTAATTTCCAATCCAAGCGGTCTTCGTAACGGATTTTTTCTAAGGCGAGGTAGTCGGTAATCGTATCAAGCTCCTCGAGTAAGGATATTGTTTTTTTACGTTCGGTCAACAAAGAACTTCGTAATAACTTCGATAATTGGTTGATGCCTTTTTTTGCTTTTTGCGGATCCTCGGTAATCAATGCGCGAACACTGTTTAATGCATTAAATACAAAATGTGGATTCATCTGTGCACGCAAAACTTTTCCCTCTGTTTCCAAAATTGCCCGTTCTAATTGGTCGTTCTCCCGTTCCATTTCCAATCGCTTGTTGGAGTACTGAAAAAAGAAATAAATCAACGCCCAAATCGCCAGCGGCTTTACAAAATTGAAAAATATCTGAATAATGATAAATGGGCTTAAGCTTACCTCATAATTTTCTTGTAACAAGAGGTAGTCCAAAGGAATGTTGAGCGCCATCAATAGCAATGCCATGACGACAAGGGCCAACAAATTCAGTTGGAGCATACGCCACAAGTTCTTGTCTTGCCATCGAAAACGTTTGGTGATTCGTCGGTATTGGTGGGTTAAAAAAATGGCTAAGGCGATGTTTGCCAACGAAGAAAATATCCACGCCCATTTCCATCCATATTGATTCGTGTAAAGCAAAGCCTCATTCAGCGCCCAGGCAAACCAGCCAAAACATTGCAAGGTCCAATACAGGCGCTGTCTTTTCATAATTTACATGCAATCAGGCAATCCTTGTAAATGGGCTGTATGATTCGCTTTGATGACGTTGAATTTCTGAGTTTGGTAATCGTATTGTAAGTGGTACAGACACAGGTTTTGGTGGCCAAAGGTGTCCATGTCATGTAGTGGTTTTTCGAATAAATGCGTGAGCAACACCCGCATCGCCCGACCGTGCATCGCGATTAAAATATTACGTTCCTCGGGTCTAGAAAGAATTAATTCCACGACAGGTTTTTGCTTTTCGAGCACATCGATGGGACTTTCGCCTTCTTCAGATGGAACATCTACTTGACCTTCCCGCCATGTGCGAACAAGCGTTCTATAATATTGGTCATCATCATTATTCGGCGTACGGCCTTCGCGAATTCCCCACGAGATTTCATTAAGACCTGCATGTTGCTCCCAGGGTAAGCCTTTTTCGATAAAGCCTTTAACGGATTGATGGGTACGCTTGAGAGCCGAAGTGTATATTTTGTCGAGAGGTAAATCCTGATAATGTTCAAAAAACGCTTGGGCTTGTTGTTGGCCTAATGCATTCAAATCGGCATCGATTCCACTTCCTTGCACCACCCCCATGCGGTTGTAGTCGGTTTCCCCATGGCGAATCAGGTAAATGTCTTTGATGCTATGCATATTAATTGATTGAATTGAGATTTATTTCGCCAAATAATTGCGAATTTTACGCCACAAAAATACAAATTATATGTTTAATACTTCCATCAGTATCGACGAGATCAACGCATGGAGCCGCGGCAACATGATTGAGCATTTGGGAATTGAGTTTACGGAAATCACGCCGGAGTTTCTTAAGGCCAAAATGCCTGTAGATCATCGTACAAAACAGCCCTTTGGTTTACTACATGGTGGAGCTTCTGTTGTTCTTGCAGAGTCGATGGGGAGTATTGCAGCTTTATTGGCAGTTCCCGACATGCATCAATACAAAGGTGTGGGGGTTGAAATTAATGCCAATCATCTGAAGTCGGCACGTAGTGGTTATGTCTTCGGGACTTGTACTCCCTTGCGCATTGGAAAAACCTTACACGTGTATGAAATTAAAATTCACGATGAAACTGAACAATTAATCTGCGCGAGTCGTTTAACAGTAGCTATCTTGAAAGTAGATTAATGTTGAATAACTTGGCTGATTGGAAAGAGATTTGGGCGCAGGCTCCTGCTGAAGGGATTGCGCTTGCCATGTGGCGCCTTCCGAATCAAATCCAACAAGTTTTATTGCAAGATGTTCGTGGAGGCGTTCGGACCGATTCGGATCAATTGGAGCATTTAGGCCCTGGCTTTTTAGTTGGACCTTTTGTAGGCCAGCCTTATTTTTTGCAAGCGTCTTCTCTATTGTACAAATCAATGTCAACGCAAACATTGAATAAACCCTTACAGAACTCGAGTAAGGAGGATATCGCACAGAAGAATTTATTCAAGGCACAGGTTGCTCAGTCTGTGGTACAAATCAAACAGGGACAATTTCAAAAGGTTGTTTTGTCGCGAATCGATTTACAGGAATTAGCAGCTGATTTTGACTTATGCGATGCCTTTGAACGCCTTTGTCAGATGTATCCTACGGCTTTTGTGGCGGCAATTTATTTGCCTGAACTACAAAACGTTTGGCTTTGTGCAACACCTGAAACCTTGGTTTCACAGGATTCGGAAGGAATTTTTCGGACGATATCCTTGGCTGGAACCCAATCAGGACTTGATGCGGCAGGGAA
>CALLKB010000157.1 GCA_938008575.1 uncultured Cytophagaceae bacterium
GGCATCCGCCGCTTCATAAACCACAATAAAGTCTCGTTAAACAAGGACATAATTAATGAATCTTGGGCGCGCGGTTTGGATAGTCAGTGATGATGCCATCAACCCCTAAAGCAATAAATTGCTGCATCTGCTCCTTGGTATTTATTGTCCAAGGAATCACCTGCATGCCTTTGGCATGACAAAACTGAATCATGTCAGCTGTCAAATATTGATAACTCGAACTGTAAATCGAAGGTGTAAAGCCTAAGGTATCCAATACAAATTGTGGCTTTTCGGATTCTACGAGGGCCGACAAGCGTACTTCGGGATACGTTTGGTGATAATAGGTCAAAACAGACATATCGAAACTTTGTAATATGAAAAATTCGTTAGCCACATATTTATAAATCTGACGCTGCACCACGTCAGCAAACTCCTTCACAGTTGCCGGCTGGGATTTGCCGTATTCCCCTGGCTCCGACTTAATCTCTATGTTATAATAAACAGCCTCCCCAGTTTTTTTGCGAAATGCTTCACCCAATGCGAGTACCTCAGCAAGCAAGGGTTTATACGTTGGCACCGCTTTCTGCTCTAAAAACAAGCTATTTCCTCGCTTCCCCACATCAAAACGTTTGATCTCCGCATAAGGCATTTGGTATAAATTCAAGGTCGATTCTTCCGATCGAATGACAGCCTCGCCCGACGGATGACTCGCATAACGCGCATTCATGTAAGGCTCATGACTTACGACCACTTTGCCGTCGGCAGATAATACAACATCCATTTCCAATACGCGCACGCCTAGATCCAGCGCATGCTGGAAAGCAGGCAAAGAATTCTCTGGAAATAATCCCCGACAACCACGATGCCCTTGAATAAATGGAATTTGTGCCATAACAGAAGTACTAAACAAGATTAAAATGAGTAGAATTTTCATCCTATTTTTTCGATTGTTGCTTTTTGGCCAAGGCCGCATTCACCTTTTTGTATAAATCAATAAAATCCTGCGGCTCTTGTACATAGGAAGCAAAACTCTTAGCAAATCGCGTAGAGTCGATGCCATGCCTTTTTAATGTCGCGCGCTCCAGGCGGTTATAAAGAATAACCGAAGTATCTGCACTCACAATATTCATCGCGCTAACTTTGCCCTCATCCAAATGAATATCCGCTAAAATGTCAGCCATTTGGTCTTCTGAAAGCCTATTTGTGGGAGTCGAATCCGAACAGGCCCAACACAACAACAAGAGAATAAAAATGTAAAATCGCATAAACCAAATTTGATACAAATTAGAAAGCTTTTCTCGCTTTTCATCCAAAATGCTCAAAAAATAGGTAATTTAGCAAGATTCTAAGGCTAAATTTCAGCAAACAGAAGTGGACATTCAATCATTCCTTTCTCGCATTGTACAACTGGAAATTCGCATTCGTAAGGCGATAAACACCCAAATGCACGGCAACTTTTCCTCTATTTTTAAGGGGTCAGGATTGGAATTTAGTGACCTCAGACAATACCATTACGGCGACGACGTTCGCCACATCGACTGGAACACAACAGCCAAAGGCCATGGCACTTTTGTTAAGCTCTTTAAAGAGGAAAAAGAACAAACCGTTTTCTTTTTATTAGATGTTAGTGCCTCCCAACTCGTAGGAAAACGAAATAAAAGCAAACTAAACACCCTCAAGGAAGTTGCCGGTGTGCTCGCCTTCTCCGCCATGCAAGAAGCTGGGCATATAGGGTTTTGTGCATATTCCGACCAAAATGAGAAGTTTATGGCAACGGGTGCCGGGAAAAAACATGGGTACAAAACCATTTCCGAAATATTCAAATTAGAACCTGTCGGTTTAGGCACGGATTTAAAAGCGGGGCTAAAGTTTACCCTGCAAGCCCTAAAACGCAAAAGCCTCGTGTTTGTCTTATCAGACTTTATCGACGAAAACTACCAAGATTTATTGAGGGCATTAGCCTCAAAACACGATTTGGTCGTGGTGCATTTTCAGGACAACATGGAATCTCAATTGCCGAAAATGGGAATTGTTCCTATATACGATCCTGAGCGCCGACAAACTACTTGGGTGAATACCTCTGCGAGCACTTTTCGTGAGCAGTTAAAAGATAATTTCCAAGCGTATGATGCGCTAAAAAATTCCTGCAAACAATGGCAAGCTGATTATGTTGGCATCCGCGCCGGAGAAGATTTTGTTCCAGCATTGGTGAAACTTTTTAATGTGCGAAAATGATGCAGCAAGAACAAGCCATTCGAGTACAAGGTCGCTTTTTAGAAGATTCAGCGAAAATAGGACAGGACATTCATTATGTGCTGCGCGTGTCGCATACAGCCCAGCAAGAGATTTTTTTCCCGAGCATCAATCAAACCTATGGCGTTTTCAAGCCAATAAAAAAAGACTATTTCCCTACGAAAACGACGGACGGGAATATCAGTGTGGATTCGGCTGTGTACACGTTTCGGCAATTCACGATTCAAGATTATCAAACCCTGCGCATCCCTGTTGCTATCCAAACAGAACAGGATTGTACATTTGTTTCAGCCGCTCAGGATACGATATACTTGAAACGCTTGATGCCAAATGCTAAGCAGGTAAATATAGATTCGCTTATTCAAACCATTCCCATTAGTCCCCTAAAAC
>CALLKB010000158.1 GCA_938008575.1 uncultured Cytophagaceae bacterium
CTAACGAAGCGAAAACACCTACTGAAAGTACTTTATAGATATATTTTTTCATTTTATTAATAATTTATTTATTCGATTATCTAACTAATTGAATACGATTTTGTTGGATTAGAACGAAAGATTTACACCCGCAGTAATCGCACGAGTTTTGTAGTAAGTCTCACGAACGTCAATACCTGGAGCAGCTGAACCAATTGCTAGGTTTTGGCTAATCTCTGGATCAACACCAGTGTATTTTGTAAATACAGCTAAGTTGTTACCTGCTACGTAGATACGAGCACGCTTGAACACGCCTTTAACTGGCAATGTATAACCAAACGATGCGTTGTTGATACGTAAGAAGTCTCCTGACTCAACATAGTAATCCATTGGGATTGTACGCTCATCGTTGATGATTGAAGTCAATGCAGATTTCAATGCACCAGATTCAGCTAAACGACCATCTTGACGACCTAACAACAAGTTGTTTGTGTTAACAATCTTAGCGCCTAATTGGCTTGTCAATTGGAATTGCAAGTCAAATGCTTTGTAACGGATGTTTGTAGTCAAACCACCAACGAAAGTTGGGTTTGGATTACCAATATACGTACGGTCAGCAGCGTTAGGATCAACAGTACCATCACCATTCAAATCTTGGAATACATATTTTCCATTTGAGATAGAAGCGATTTTAGCACCATAGAATTCACCTACTGGGTGACCTGCTTGTAATACTGAGAAGTTAACAGCAGATGTACCACGGATGAATGAACCTAAAGAAGTAGACAAGAATACTTGGTCTGGAGCTGCGAATGAATCATTTTTCAATGAAACGATTTCGTTTTTGTTGAATGAAGCAGCTAACGTAGTAGCGATGTTCCAATCTTTGTTTTCCAAGATTTGGTAAGTTAATGATAACTCAACCCCTTGGTTTTTCATCGATCCGATGTTAGCCAACATGGTTGGGTATACATAACCTTTCTCCTGTGGTACGTTTACTGTGTATAACAAATCTTTTGTTGTACGCGTGTAAACATCCAAGTTACCAGTCAATTTACCTTTGAATAATGAGAAGTCGATACCACCACCGTAGTTTTCGTTAATCTCCCATTTCAAGTTAGGGTTCGGGTTAGATTGGATTGAGTATGCTGGCAAGAAATCGTTTGCAGCACCATCAAAGTAAGAACCTGAAGCTCCGTAGAACGATTTAGATAACAACGGACGGATACCTTCCGAGTTACCAGTTTGTCCCCAGCTAACACGCAATTTCAAGTTGTCGATTGTTGAATTACCTTTCAAGAAAGCCTCTTCAGACAATGCCCAACCTACTGAAACTGAAGGGAACACACCCCACTTGTTGTTATCACCGAATTTCGTAGAACCGTCACGACGAACGTTAACTGTTGCGAAATATTTGTTCAATAATGAATATTGAGCACGTGCTAAGAATGAAACCAATTTGTATTCATTCTTGTAAGAGAACAATAAGTTTGGATTTGTACGAATACCTAAACCTGAACCTAAGTTGTTCGCTTCGAAAGCATCAGTCAAGAAATTGTTATTTCCTGCACCGAAACCATCAGCAACAACATCTTGGTATGTATAACCAGCCAAAACGTTCAATGTAGAAACATCATTCAACTTCTTAGAGTAGTTTAATGTAGTTTCTAATTGCTTATCCGTAATTGAGTTCAATTGACGGTTAGCAGCGTTACCACCTACTGTAGCTAATAAGTTACCTGGAGTAGATTTCGCGAAGTAAGAACCATCAGCCGTTTGCGTACGCAAAGTTCCTGATACGTTGAATACCAAACCATCTAAGATAGTATAACCAGCAGAAGCATTGAATAAGAAATCGTGCAAACGTTGCTTGTTTGATTTGCTTTCAATAGTAGCCAATGGGTTGAAGTTGGCAAATGTACCTGGGATTTGGAAATAAGTTCCATCCGCGTTGTACACTGGATCTGTTGGACGCATGTTCATTGCGAAACCTACAGCACGGTTATCAGTAAATTGGTTGTTTGTTTGCGAAGCAGACATGTTAACCTTCATCGCTAATTTACCATCTAATGCTTTCGCATCTAAGTTCAAACGACCTGTTAAACGATCTTTACCAGAACCTTTCAATGTACCTGTTTGATCTAAGTAACCAACAGATGCACGGTAAGATACATTTTCAGAACCACCAGACACACCCACGTTGTGGTTTTGTGACATCGCAGTTTGTGTAATTACACCTAACCAATCTGTATTAGCTCCTAAGTCATCAAATTTTTGACCATATTTAGCAGCAGCAGCACGGAATTCAGCACCGTTCAACAATTGTGGACGTTGAGAGATAGACTCAGAACCAACATATGCTGAATAATCAACTGAAGGAGTACCTGATTTACCACGTTTCGTGTTGATCAAGATAACACCATTCGCTCCACGAGAACCGTAGATTGCAGCTGAAGATGCATCACGTAACACGTCCATTGATAAGATATCTTCTGGAGCAATGTTTTCGATAGGAGCACCAATTACACCGTCAATTACGTATAATGGCTCAGAACCTGCGTTCAATGAACCTGTACCACGTAAACGAACAGTTGGACGAGCATTTGGATCACCAGAAGCCTGCGTGATAACCAAACCTGCAACTTTACCTTGAGCAGCAGCTAATGGGTTTGTTACAACACCGGCGTTGAAATCACGAGAACCTAAGCTAGTTACAGTTCCTGAAATCTCTTTACGCTTTTGTGTACCGTAACCAACAACCACAACTTCTTCCAAAGATTTGTTGTCAGCAGCCAAAGAAACGTTAACAACAGATTTAGAACCTACTGCAACTTCTTTAGAAGCATAACCTACAAAAGAGAATACTAAAGTCGCGTTCGACCCAGCATTAACTTTATAAGTACCGTTTGCATCTGTTTGAGCACCACGAGTAGTACCTTTTACAGCTACAGAAACACCTGGGATACCTGAGCCATCAGCGGCATCAGTTACTTTTCCCGTTACCACATCTTGAGCAAAAGCACCCAAGGAAATTAACAGTGCAACAGCAACACTAAAAGCTTGTTTGAAGCCTAGGTTACTTACACTTGATCGCACAAGGCGACCCACTCTTTTGTAAGAATGAATCATAAGTGAAAAATTAAGGGTTAAAAATGATTAATGATTCTTTGTGATTTTGTTTCAACCAAAAACAGCTTTGTAAACGTTTAGAGTCCATGGCTAATTTCAAAACCAAGGCAAAAAAAAGAATAATAAATTGAATAAAAAAATGATTTTAATTAATGAATCAAGGATTATGCCTGTGTAAATTGTACATAATATAGAAATTCTTGAAAAGTAGCACAGTGTAGTACAGGTTCTCGAAATAATCTAATTTATACCTATATATATGCTGTTCGATATATTTACGATACAAAGTAGTTCAAAATGGCCCAAAAGCGATTGTATTTTTTCAATAGAATTTTTTTTTGAAAAAAATCAAATTATTTATCGGCAATGAATTACCATTCAATAAATTAATCCAAAACGGAATAATCCAATTAATTGTATATTTTGGACAGTGCTATTCTGTATATCAAAATTAAGGCAAGGGATCATAGCCACTTCCTCCCCAAGGATGACAGGAGGAAATCCGTTTAATTGCCAAACGAAATCCCTTCAAAAATCCGTATTTAACGAATGCTTGTTTAGCATATTCTGAACAGGTGGGCTGGTACCGACAAGCATTTGGCAAAAAGGGAGAGATGAGACCTTGGTACAAACGTATCAACAAAATGAAGATGTATTTCATAGGGATTTCCAATTCAATGTCCGAAAGTAATCAAACAAGCTAAATAAAGATGAATGCCCGCTTGATTAAAAACACGAATTGCATTAAATTGCTTTGAAATGAACCGCTTGATCGAATACATGTTGAAATTACCCAAAGGCCCTAAGATTATTGGTGCACTAACCATTTGCACACTTATTGGATTATTAATCTCTTCGCATCCCACGAAAAGTTTTTTTCATGTTAAAACAAACATTGAAAAACGCAATGATAGCTTGGCTAATTTGTTCAACCCTGAAATTGCCAAACAAAAATCAATCAAGCTCGACACCTTCTTCTCCAAACTGCAAGCAAAATCCGGATTCAATGGAGCCGTGCTTGTTGCTCAATACGGAAAAATCATTTACAAGAAAGGTTTTGGCTATGCCAATTACTTTACCAAAAGCAATATTAATACGCATACCCACTTTCAATTAGCCTCGGTTTCCAAACAGTTCACCGCCGTTGCCATCATGCAATTACATGAAAAGGGTTTATTGAATTACGATGATGCGATCTACAAACATATCCCTGGTTTTCCTTACGATTCTAGCTTAACCATCCGCAGTTTATTAACACATCGCTCAGGCTTGTCGGACTACGCCTACAACATGGACAAGGTTTACGACAAGAAAATACCTTTGACGAATCAAAAGGTCGTAGAAATGATGATTCGCCTAAAGCCGCATATCGACTACCGACCTAATGCAAAATTCAGCTATAACAATACCAACTATATGTTATTGGCTTACATTGTTGAAAAGCTAAGCGGCATGAATTTCAGAGAATATGCCAAAAAGAATCTCTTTGAACCCGCAGGCATGTCGGAATCTTTCATTTACGATCCCATGCATCCTGAAATGCTCAGAACCGCTGCAACCGGTTATGTTCCTCGTCGCGGAGGACCTGTCGTTTCTGAATTCAACCATTTGGATGGCGTAACGGGGGACAAAGGAATTTATTCAACCGTAGAAGACCTTTATCATTGGGATGTCGCACTAAATGAAGAAAAATTGGTGAAATTCTCAACCCTAGAGGAAGCATTCACACCCCAACACACCACTCCAAAAGTATTAGCTAAAAACTATGGCTTCGGCTGGCGCCTCGCCCAACTCGATAATGGCGAATGGCTTACCTACCATACAGGCTGGTGGCACGGATTCAAAAACTATTACCTGCATAACCCAAAAGACAATTCGGCCATTATCATTTTAGGAAATATGGCAAACCATGCTTTAGGGCGCGTGAATATTGTTCAATCAATTTTATATCCTGAAAAGGCGAACTTGTTCATGAAGGGAGAACCTTTACCAACTGAATTTGTCTTAGGAGGCAACTAAACAAAAAAGCACATGAAAAAATCAATCACATTAAGCTTTTGCCTGGTATTAATTAGCCTATTTGCATTTGGACAAAGTCCGGATGAGGCAATAAAAGCAACGGTCAATAATTATTTCGAAGGATTAACGACGGGTGACACCGCCAAACTAGGCAAGGCCTTTCATTCATCTGCAATTTTACGTACCGTTAACGCGAGCACAGGTAAGATTCAAGATTTTCCGATCAAAACCTTTATTTCCAAAACTCCAGCAGGTGGCGTAAAAGCTACGACAAAACTGATCAACTATTCGTACGCAGGCATTTCAGGTTTGGCTGCCGCAGAATTGCAATTCGCCGACTTCAAATACATCGACTTATTAAGCTTATTACAAGTCAATGGAGAGTGGAAAATCGTAACCCGCGTTTTCAGTCGGGTCGAATTAGACGTAAACCTCAAAGCAAGCGGAACTGCAAGTCCAAAGGTGGCAACCCCTGCCGCAGCGAAAAAAAGCCCAGCTAATATCAAGCCTAAAAAGGATGATGGTTGGTAGACGTTAGCCCCTTTGGCAAACCTTTCAGGATTGCCAAAGTTTGAGGCGTATTTCACGCCGATTAAATTGCCCGACCGAACAAAACGAATAATACTTCTGTAGAGACCCGATTCTTCGCGTCTTGTTCATTGACCACAAACGATGCCCCTGTTGTAGAGACGCGATACCTCGCGTCTTGTTATACAAATCCAACAGAAATAAAAAAGACGCGAAGTATCGCGTCCCTAAAGTCCAATGTCTAACGACCAACGTCCAACGACTATCTGTGCAACACCGATAACACAATCGAACTAAGTAACATCAATATCCCCAACACAAAAAACACCGTTGGATTCAATACCGGAATCGAGGATTCATTCAACGAAGCCTCATAAGGATTTTCCGTCAAATAACGTACAGGTATCTCCTGCCCAACCTCACAATTTTTCGCTAAACCTTTGTCAGCTTCCCGACGAAACTCACTGCCGTTCACATAATAAGATACAATGGGGAAATAGATAGGAAAGCGACCCGAATGATCATCTCTTGCGTAACGCTTCGAAATTTCGACAATCTTGCCATAGGTCATTTTCGAGTGAGCAATCCACTCCTTACGCTTTTGGTAAAGAATAACACCAACCCCAATTAATGCCAAAGCGATAAATGAAAATAACACCAAGAACAAGGTCATCGAACCTTGAAATGTACCCGTAGGTCTTCCCGAAATCAACAAAACTCCAACTAAATTCATACGAAATATAAATGCGGAAGACTACCTATCCTTCAAATTTTCATCAAAAAACGCACAAATAATACTGAAAATCAAATACTTAGACTTAGCCCTAAAAAGTCAATCAAGTTGCATTTATAAGCCTAGAAATAACAATTTTGTAAAATCCCGAAAAACCTGATATCATTTTGACCCATTCTTCGAAAAAATAGGAGAATTTTCGGAAAACAGCTTTTTAAAATCATAGCCATAAGCTTAAAAATATATTTTCTTAAAATTTGATATTTCTTTCAAATTTGTATTTTTGACCCGCAAGAAACCTATAAAATGAAAAATTCGACTAAAATTCAACTCATGACAATGATGTTCCTCATGTTCTTCGGATGGGGAGCCTGGTACGGCCAAATGAGTAAATATTTATTAAGTACGCTACATGCCACAGGAGATCAAGTTGGAAATGCTTACTTAACCTTTGCCCTCGCTTCTTTAGTCGCTCCTTTTTTCGTAGGATTAATTGCCGACCGCTTTTTTGCCGCACAAAAAGTGATGGGGGTTTTAAATATCATTGGGGGAGGAATCTTGTATCTGTTAAGCCAAACGACTGACCCCGAAGTTTTCTTTTGGTATATCTTAGCATATACACTTTGCTTTGCGCCCAACCTAGCCTTATCCAATTCCATTGCCATGAAGCAAATGCAAAATCCCGAAAAGGAATTTGCCAACATCCGAGTTACCGGAACCATCGCATGGATTGTAGTAACGAATATTATTGGATTTTATGCCTTAGGAGACAATGTGGCAATCTTTCACATCGCCATGTACAACTCATTCGTATTAGGAATTTATGCATTCTTTTTACCCGATACGCCACCTAAAGCCGACAAAAATGCTTCCGTCGCACAGATTGTAGGTTTGGACGCGCTCCAACTATTCAAAGATCGATCTTTTCTCATCTTCTTTATCTCTTCAATCCTTATCTGCATCCCACTTTCATTCTATTATGCGATGGCAAATCCATCGCTCACAGATGCTCACATGAGCAATGTGGAGAACAAAATGTCCTTGGGTCAAGTATCGGAAGTGATTTTCATGTTACTGATCCCTATCGCCTTCGTACGCCTAGGAGTGAAAAAAATGTTGATTGTGGGCCTAATTGCCTGGATTATCCGTTTCCTTTGCTTCGGCTATGGAGATGGTATTTCGAGCGAATGGATCCTATTTATTGGGATAATTTTACACGGCGTTTGCTACGATTTCTTCTTCGTGACGGGTCAAATTTATACCGACCAAAAAGCCGGTCCTCATATCAAAAATTCAGCGCAAGGTTTAATCACCCTAGCGACCTATGGAATCGGTATGGGAATTGGATCAAAACTTTCAGGAATCGTGTTGGACATGTACACCACCAATGGAATCCACGATTGGAAATCCGTTTGGATGGTTCCAGCAGGGATTGCATTATTAGTTTTAGCCTTATTTATCTTATTCTTTCAGGACAAAAAACAGGCAGCCTAGGTATTTCTAATTTTACGAAGCATCCAAGGCATGATTTGTGGAGCAATTTGCTTTACGATTAGGCCAAAGCGTTCCAAGGCACCGCCAACAAAAAATTCATTTTTGCCAACGGCAACAGCAGCGACAATTTTAGAAGCTGCCACTGCGGGATCAAGTCCTTTGGCTTGATTAGGATCCATTTTACCATATTTTTCGCCATGCTCATTCATCGCATGTAACGAAATTTCGGTTCGTATGTAGCCAGGCAAAATCGTACTAACTTGAATCCCATATTCATGTAATTCCGCACGAACGGAATCAAAAAAGCCAATTAGCGCATGCTTGGAGGCACCATAAGCTGCCCGACGAGGTGTCGAGATTCGCCCCGCAACGGAAGCTATGGGAACAAATACACCGGCATGTTGCTTTTGAAAAACCGGAATAACTTGTTGGACCAAATGCACAATCGAAAAGAAATTAATTTCAAACAGTCGGCGATACACATCAAACTGCGTATCCAGCACAAAAGACCTTTGGCTTACACCTGCATTCAACACTAGAACATCGATGCGACCATAAGTTTTCAATACCGCTTCCACTTGTTGAGCATGCACCGCAGTCTCAACCATATCAAATGGCAAAACCAATACGCTTCCGCCATGAACTTCACAAGCGCGTGCCACTCGCTGCAATTCTGCTTCCCTACGTGCTGATAAGACTAAATGTGAACCTTTAGATGCAAATTCATTGGCTAATGCCTCCCCGATTCCAGATGACGCTCCAGTGATCCAGACAATTTTGTTTTTGAAATCCATGGTTTAAAGGTAAGAAAAATACCTCCGAACAATCAATATAATAACCCCAGGTTTTAACCTGGGGGCCGATAGACTGAAGCCTAGGCTTACAATAACTCTAGCTCACGAAAGAACTCCGCCATCGGATTAACTTCAAGCAATTGCAATTTCTGCCATAGGCGAATCGCCTTCGTCATCAAACCACTTTCGATTAAGAATCCATCGTGTCCATATAAGGAATCAATTACTTGAAAGGATGCACCTGGAATATGTTTAGCTAAAAATTCTTGTTCAACAATCGGAAATAAGGCATCCGATTTAATTCCAATCACTAACGTATTGGACTTAATTTGCTTTAAGGCAGGAATAATTCCACCTCGATTCCGACCTACATCCTGGGAATCCATCATTTTGGAAAGGATATAATAAGAATAGGCATTGAAGCGCTGAGCTAATTTTTCGCCTTGATAGCGCTGGTAAGAAACAGCGCGCAAGGTTTTTTCCAAGGAATGATCTTGGCGAGCCTGGGTAATTTGGTATGTTTCGTAATTCCGATAAGAAATTAAGGCCGTGGCACGGGCTGCTTTCATTCCATCGATTCCCGCTTTCGGATGTGACTCACCCCAGGTTTTATCGAGTTCAATCGCCATACGTTGGGATTCATTAAAAGCCACTCCCCAAGGCGAATGCACAGCATTGGTTGCCACCAAGATCAAATTCTGAATTAATTCTGGATTGATAATCCCCCATTCAACGGCTTGCTGGCCACCCATCGAACCACCAATGCAGGTCTTAATGCGATGAATTCCTAAGTCTTGACGAAGCAATTCGAAAGCATTGACTACATCGCGGATTGTTACATCAGGAAACGTATGAAAATAAGGTTCTCCAGTTTGGGGATTCGTAGACAAAGGCCCCGTAGAACCATAATGCGAACCCAAAATATTGGCACAAACGATAAAATTATTCTCGGGATTAAACAACTTACCAGGCCCTACAAGTCCTTGCCACCAGTCGGCGACATCCTGACTCCCTGTAAACGCATGGCAAATCCAAATCACATTATCGCCTGCCGCATTCATTTGGCCCCAAGTTTGGTAAGCCAAATCAATTTCAGGAAGCGACACGCCGCTTTCTAATACAAAAGTATGGGGATAGTGATATTGTCTAAATTCTGCTTGCATCATCAAAGCTTTATATTTCCCTAAACAGGCAAACGCCTGGGGTAGGAATTAGCACCGGGGTCAAATTTTGACGGGTTGCCAGAAGATCAATGAGCCTAGTCTCTCCCTTCTTCTTTATAATTCAATGCTTCACAGCGACTGAATGAGGGCACAAAGTAAATCAGGAAATCAGGATTTTCCAAAATTCTCTTGATATTTGCCACATGAAACAGCTCATTCTATTTTATGCAGGCTTCGCGGGAATACTTTACGCCATTCACTTGAGCCCCTGGTCACAGCTCTTACACCCGAATGTATCTTTCATTTTTGTATTTTTAGCATTTCAGTCCTATTTGACTTTTAGCATTGCACAAATTGGTTTGAAAGATGGAAAAGAAAAATTCATCCAATTTCAGATGATAAACTTGACCATACGCTTCATATTAAGCCTTTCATTCATCGGTTTCTTCGCCTATTCCGGTACCCCAGAAATATTCTTATTCGTAATCAACTTTTTTGTACTCTATTTATGTAGCGCAAATTTTGAAATAATTGGCTTGCTTCGTAACTTGCGACGTTTTTAGAAAAGCCTGAAGAATTTTTTCTTTTTTTTCTGCCCAAAACACCGCTAATCAACGAATTAGCAAATCATTTGAAAACAAAATAGTAAAAGCTAGAATTACGATGCCGATTAAGACTTTTTTCAAGAAAATGTATTTTTCAAATATAATCCTCGGATTATTACTTAGTTTTTCAAGCTTTTCGCTGCTGGCTAATGAAGAGGCTGTTGCTCACGATTCAACGCAAGCGCATGCAGATACAGCTGCACACGCGGCAGCCCCTGCAGCACACGAAGCAGAATCAACCAAATTTGATCCAGGTAAATTAATCTTGCACCACATCGCGGATGAGCATGATTGGCATTTCTTCACGATTGGCCATTTCCACGCGACATTGCCATTGCCTTGCATCGTTTATACTGCATCTCAAGGGGTACAAGTATTTTCATCTTCCAACTTCAAAAACGAACACCACGAGGAAATCCCTTACAATGGATTCGTTTTAGAGCACGGCAAAATCCATGCAGAGAACGGTGAAAAAGTATATGATTTCTCTATCACGAAAAACGTTGCTTCCTTAATGTTATCTGCGGTTTTATTGTTGACGATCTTCATCGGAATCGGGAAGCGTTACAAAGAAAACCCACACCGTGCACCGAAAGGCATCCAATCGATGTTCGAGCCGATTATCATTTTCGTACGCGATGAGATTGCAAAAAACAACATTGGCGAAAAACACTACCGCCGTTTTATGCCGTATTTATTGACTGTTTTCTTCTTTATCTGGTTCAACAACATGTTGGGCTTGGTTCCAGGAGGTGCAAACTTAACGGGTAACATTGCAGTAACTTTAGTTTTGGCGATTATTGCATTCTTCGTAACAAACTTTAATGGTCGTTCGACGTATTGGACACACATCTTCGCGATGCCAGGTGTACCGAAATGGATGTTGGTTATTTTAACTCCCGTAGAGATTGTGGGTATTTTCATGAAGCCATTCTCGTTAATGGTTCGTTTGTTCGCAAACATCACAGCGGGTCACATTATTTTATTGAGTTTAGTTTCCTTGATTTTCATTTTTGAGAACGCAGCATTGGGTCTAGCAGTAGTTCCATTCTCGCTTTTCATGAACGTAATTGAGCTGATTGTTGCGTTTATTCAAGCGTTTATCTTTACGATGTTAGTTTCTACGTACATCGGAGCGGCGGTTGAAGAGCATCATCATTAATAATTTGTATTTTTTTTAATTTATATAAACCCAAATCGTATGTCTATTTTATCGATTTTATTAGAAGTTTCTGT
>CALLKB010000159.1 GCA_938008575.1 uncultured Cytophagaceae bacterium
GGCTCCGGAGTTAAATTAGCTCCAGTAACAGCCAATTTGCGCACTTTTTTAGGATGGCGACTAGCTAGCAAAAGTCCATTAATCCCGCCATCGCTCCAACCTATCACATTGACAGAATCGAGTTTAAGATGATCAAGTAAAGCTGTAAAATCATCCGCCATTTGCTCGTAACTGAGTGAATCTTGCCTATCAATGGATTTTCCGTGGGAACGATTGTCTGCAATGATGACTTGACAACTTTTACTGAAAGTGGGAATTTGATTTTTAAAATCTTGAATAGAGCCATTATTACCATGGATTAATAAAAGTGGCTCCCCTTTTCCATAGATCTCATAATACATTTGAAATCCACGAATAGCTGCATATTTACCAGCTTGCGGATTGTTACCGTAAGGGATTTGTTTTTGGCCAAAAGTCGCTAGACTAACTATTAATAAAAAGAATACCGTTTTCATAAGCTAAAGGAAAGCATTTTAGGCTAGAAAATATTTTTTTAGCTGGGCGAACTTGTTCCCTTTTGCGGAAATGGGAACAAGTTCGTCTTTTTACTATATTTGAAAAAAGACTCTCTAAACCATGCAAAAAGTGTGCGTAATCGGTGCCGGACCTTCCGGAATCACCGCCTTAAAAAACCTGTTAGATCAAGGCCTGGAGGCTGTCTGTTATGATTTCAATACGGAAGTAGGCGGTAATTGGGTCTACAATGAGAAAACGGGACACTCCAGTGTTTTCGAGACGACGCACATCATTAGTTCGAAAACCTTATCGCAATACGAGGACTTCACATTCGATGACTTTGAAAAAGGAATGCCTGACTATCCTTCTCACGATCAACTGAGACGTTATTTTCAAGGCTATGCCGCCCATTTCAATCTGTATCCACACATTGAATTCAATACGTTAGTGAAATCTTGTGAACTAGACGAAGCGAAGAACTGGGTGGTAAAAACGGAGCATAATGGAGTTGAAAAAATAGAAACATTTACCCACCTTGTAGTTTGCAACGGGCACCATTGGCTGCCTAGAATGCCTCAATATCCTGGAGAATTCAGTGGCAAATTCATGCATTCACACGAATTCAAAAAAGCAGAACCTTTTCGCGATCAACGTATTTTAGTGATTGGTGGGGGAAATTCAGCTTGTGACGTAGCGGTGGAGACTAGTCGCGTTAGCAAAAAGACAAGTATCAGTTGGAGGAGAGGGTACCGGATCGTGCCCAAGTTTTTGTTTGGAAAACCGAGTGATGTGGTCGCCTCGCGCTTAGCCTGGTTACCCACAAAATTGAAATTTTTCTTGTCTGAATTATCCGTCAAAATATTCTCTGGGTCCAATAAAAATTATGGACTTCCTGAGCCAGAACATAGCATCACGGCTACCCATCCCACGATCAATGAGGAATTATTGTATAAAGTGAGGCATGGCAAAGTGTTTCCTAAACCCGATATCGATCATTTTGAGGGTAAAAATGTCCATTTCAAAGATGGATCTGTGGAGGAATTTGATACGATCATTGCTTGTACAGGGTATATTTTAGAACATCCCTTCTTTAGAAAAGACTTCCTGAATTACAGTGAAGGCGATGTTCCTTTGTATTTGAAAATGTTGCACGAGAAATACGAAAATCTGTATTTCGTGGGCATGTTCCAGCCACTGGGTTGTATTTGGCCAGGTTCTGAATTGCAGAGTAAAATTGCGGCGAGAGCGATTAAGGGACTTTGGAAAAGACCAGAAAACATCGCTGAATTATGCCAAAGAGAAGTCACCCATCCCCACCTCAATCAAATCAAAACCCCGCGTCATACGATCACGGTGGATTTTCATTTGTTCGTGAAGCAGCTCAAGAAACATCTACCTAACAACTACGTGAGCAAAACCCCAGTTTCATGAAAGAAACGATCGTTTTTGTGCACGGTATGAGTCACGGCGCTTGGTGTTGGGAGGAGAATTTCGTCTCCTATTTCCAAGAACTAGGTTACGAATGCATCGCACTGAATCTACCTGGGCACGAAACACCGGGAAGCACTCAGCGCATTTCCTATTCCGTAAACGACTATGTTCAAGCCCTTCATCAAGCTGTAGCAAAATTAGATCAACCACCTATCATCATCGGTCATTCGATGGGAGGAATGATTCTGCAACGTTTTTTAAAAACGAGGAGGTGTAAAAAGGCGATTTTGATTTCTTCGGTTCCTCCTTCTGGGGTTTTGAGAGCGAGCTTGCGAGCGCTCTTTCGCTACCCAGGATTGATTCCCTATTTGCTTCAATTGAATCTGCTTGGCGGATTCAAAAAGTACCCGCAATTAATGTTCAATGGAACCTCTCATTTCGCCTCTTTCATGTGCGCGGAATCGTTCCTTGCTTATTTGGGCTTATTTATTCCGGTCTTTCATCAAAGCTCCGTTCCCATACTAGTGGTGGGAGGTTCAGCTGATGGATTGATTACAGTAAAGGAATTTGAACAAACCTCAAAACACTACAACGCAAAACTAGAAATCATCGAGGGAGGCTCGCATGATTTGATGCTGGATAAGGACTTTGAGTTAACGGCTCAGGTGATAAAAGAGTGGTTAGGTATTCCACATTTCAAATAAATTCCCGACCTTGCCAGCCTAAACCCCAAAAAGATGGCCAAAGGCATGAATTCCCAAAAGGCGGCAAAGAAAGAAGCCGTGAAAACTCCGAAGGAGAAAAAAGAAGAAAAAAGAGAAAAGAAGAAAGCAGGCTATCAATAGATAGCCTTTTCTTTTTAGCGCTTTTCAAGTACTTTTGAGCTAAATGAGCTCAAGAGACCCCAAGGTATTTTTCATTACCCCTCCTTTTACCCAGTTAAATACGCCCTACCCAGCGACGGCTTATTTGAAGGGGTTCTTGAATACGAAGGGGTTGGAGTCGTATCAGGCCGACTTAGGTTTGGAAGTCATTCTCCAACTGTTTTCGAAAGTAGGACTCCAACGATTATTCGCGCACATAGAGGCATCTGGCAAAAAACTGAATGAAAACGGGCAGCGCATGCTCCGACTGAAACAGTCCTACATTCGCACGATTGACCCTGTTATTTCATTTTTACATGACAAAAACCCCACGATGGCGCATGTCATTGCCGAACAAAATTACCTGCCGGAAGCATCACGTTTTCAGCAAGTTACAGATTTGGAATGGGCCTTTGGTAGCATGGGCGTGCGCGATAAAGCGCGACATTTGGCTACACTTTATTTAGAAGATATTTCGGATTTAATCATTGATGCCGTTGACCCTCATTTTGGGTTTAGTCGGTACGCGGAACGGCTCGGGCGATCGGCATCGAGTTTTCATGAATTAAACCAGGCATTAGAAGCGCCTTTGACCTACATTGATGAGCTGTTGGTAGGCATCCTGAAACAAAAAATTCAAACTGAAAAGCCCGATTTGGTTGCCATCACAGCACCCTTTCCGGGCAATTTATACGGTGCCTTGCGTTGCGGGCAATGGATCAAAAAACACCATCCGCAGATCAAAGTCGCCTTTGGTGGTGGATATGCGAATACGGAATTACGCTCCTTACAAGATCCACGGGTATTTGAATTCGTCGACTTCATCACCTTGGATGATGGGGAAACACCGCTGATGAATTTGCTGGAGCATTTACAGGGCGAACGAACATTAAGCGATTTGAAACGCACGTTTTGTTGCATCGATGGAACACTTACTTACTTAAATGGCTCTCAAGATTCAGACGTCAAGCAGAAGGACGTGGGCGTTCCGGATTACACGGATTTGCCTTTGGGTTCCTATTTATCGGTCATTGAAATCGCGAATCCGATGCATCGCTTGTGGAGTGATGGTCGGTGGAATAAGTTGACGCTGGCCCATGGTTGTTATTGGGGCAAATGTACTTTCTGCGACATTTCTTTGGACTACATCAAAAACTATGAATCCACGACGGCACCTATGTTGGTCGACCGCATGGAGGCGATGATTGCCCAAACTGGAAACAATGGCTTCCATTTTGTAGATGAAGCCGCGCCACCAGCTTTGATGCGCGATGTGGCATTGGAAATTATCCGCAGGGATTTGACGGTGGTTTGGTGGACAAATATTCGATTTGAGAAAAGTTTCACGAAGGATTTATGCCAATTATTGGTGCGCTCCGGCTGCATTGCTGTTTCGGGCGGATTAGAAGTGGCATCGGATCGTTTATTGGACTTAATTGATAAAGGAGTTACGGTGGCCCAAGTAGCCCAAGTCGCGGATCATTTTACGCAGGCGGGCATTTTGGTCCATGCCTATTTGATGTATGGATTCCCGACGCAGACCGCGCAAGAGACGGTGGATTCTTTGGAGGTTGTACGCCAACTCGTCGAAAATGGGGTGATGCACTCCGGTTTTTGGCATCAATTTGCGTTGACGGCGCACAGTCCGGTGGGCTTGAATCCGGATGCGTATCACATAAAAATATTGAATCCGGAACCGGGAAGCTTTGCCAATAATGATTTGGAACATGCGGATCCAAAGGGAACGGACCATGCACAATTTAGTGAGGGCTTAAAGAAATCCTTGTTTAATTATATGCATGGCATTGGTTTAGACATGCCTTTGCAGGAGTGGTTTGAGTTCAAAATTCCGCGGACGCAGATTCCTAAAAATTACATAGCACGCATCTTAACGCAAAGAGATGAAAAAATACCAAAGGCAAATGCCAAGATTTGTTGGCTCGGCCCCATCCCTACTTTAGGCCAAATTACGCGCGGCAAATACGCTTTCCATCTGAGTACGGGTCGAGAAGAAGTGGAATTGCAGGTTCCGGAGAAACTAGCTACTTGGCTCGTGGAAGTCCTGGCTTCTGTCTCCTTAGGTCCATCGAAAACTTGCACCTTTGTGGAATTCCAAAATGCCTTTAGCCAGGCGAAAATCGGTGATTTCATGCAATTTTGGCAAGGGGAAATTGGGGAGGAATTGCGGGAAATGGGCTTGTTGGTGGTGTAATAAATTATCAGGCAACTGATTCATTTAATCAGTTTTTTATTTGGGGCATATCTCCTCCCACTCACCTTTGGCAATCCTCCAACCAGGTTTGCCAAAGGTGAGTGGGAGGTTTGCCAAAGGTAAGTGGGAGGTTTGCCAAAGGTAAGGGAAGGGCAAAAAAAAGGCCACAAACGTGGCCTTCTCGATATAAAGAGTAGATCTATATTTATAGAACTAGGTTAAGCTTGACTTTTTTGCTGCTGGCTTTGATGTAAGTCCCCGTTGTTTCGATGGACATACTCGTTGCGGATGGCGACGACAAAACCGTAAATTCCAAAACTCCATTCGTTCCCGAAGGTGCACCCTCCGCACTTGTTAATCCTGATAATGTTAATTTCTTCGCATCACTTGACAATGTATACGTTCCCGTAAATTTCTTGCCGTCGAATTCCGTCAGACTTGCCGCAGTGCTACTTGTTAAATCCAATCGAAATTGGCTATAACCCGCCACTAAATTGGCCGAAGCGGATTTGTCGAACTGCGTCGTTCCGTCCCATTGTACAACACCTGCAGACCACACTTTTTTCACTAATTCAGCGGCTGTAGGCGCAGGAGCAACCGGAGTGGGTGCGGGATCTGCTGATTTGCTGCATGCAAAAACAATCAAAGCAAGCGTTAATACGAAGAGGTTTTTCATATCCTAAACAATTTCGAAACCAATGTTACAACAAACATGGCTATTCAGCAAGTGATACTTATTTAACGGCATAAAACGCTAAGGATTACCTGACAAATAATTGTAATTTGGCAAACAGAAAATATCTTCCACCATGAAAAAGCTTATTATCCTTTTCTTGTTCATACTTCCGTGGTTGGCAAATGCCCAAGATTCCACCTACGTTCGTATCGAGTTGAAACAAGGTTCCCCCGTGGAGGGCGTATTAAAGCACCAAAACGACAAGAGTATCAGCGTTGAGCTACCCGGCACCGGACTTTTGACCATTCCCTGGGAAAGTGTGCAGTCGGTAAGTCGACTCGAGAAGGCGAACCAAAACAGATGGGCGAATCCACACCCAAACCGTTATTTCTTTGGCCCGTCTGCAATTCCGCTGAAAAAAGGGGATAAATATTATCAAAACGCCTACTTTTTACTGAATTCCATCCAAATAGGGCTGAACGATCATCTCTCTGTGGGAGGCGGAGTACTTGTGCCATTCGCTTTATTTTTAACACCTAAAATAGGCTATCAAGTAGCACCTAAATTACATCTGGGCGGAGGTGTGCTTTTTGCGACATCTTTAATTCGTGATTTGAATTTTGGGGTGGGAGCCTTATATGGTTCGATGACCTATGGGACGCATGAGCATAATCTAACGGTGAATTTAGGTTTGGGGGCTGTGAAGGAAAATACGGGATTGGGGAGTTCGGATTATACTTGGAAATTTGCCAACAAACCGATGCTGACGCTCTCCGGCATGACGCGTATATCGAAGCGCGTAATGTTGATGTCGGAGAATTGGATATTCAATGTAACCTCGGTCAATTACGATGATGGCACAGGCCAATTCGTCAATCGGGTGTCTAATTACGAGGGCATCTTTTCGGCAGGTGTAAGGATCTTAGGTAGAAAAACGGCCTTTGATGTGGGTTTTTTGACACCTACGGGAGCGCAGGCGGCGATACCCTATTTAGCTTATAACATGCGTTTTTAATTACGGCCTCACCTAGCTTTGGCAAACCTTGGAGGATTGCCAAAGCTACGGGGAAATGGGAACATGTAGACTATAAAATATCCAAGTTGTTGATAATTTGAATCAGTTTATCAGCTTTTCAATTGCTGCTCACTCACTACCTTTGGCAATCCTCCAAGGTTTGCCAAAGGTAAGGGGGAGGATTAACGTCAAAAATCGACCATTAAATAAATTATTATCGGAAAAAAAATCATGAATATTTAATTTCAAAAAGAAATATATTCCTAGATTCTATGAACCGATTAATTGCTTTAAGCTCATTAAAGTCCTCCTTATTCCTCTTCTTTACATTACTCAGTTTTGTGGGATTGGGCCAACACGCCTCCATCGACTTCGATTCAACCTATCAAGTTTCGTTCGCCCAAAACAAAATCCAAATCAATGGACAAAATCCGGCCAACATCACCATTCATAACCAACGAAAAATCGTATTTGATCTATCAAACAGCAGTTTGGTAGGACTAGAACTGTATATCTCAACGAGTCCCGACTACCCTTTTACCTATAACTTTCCAAGTCTAGCAAAGGCAATCAGTAAAACCGGAACGGAAGGAAGTGCTGGTGCTAAATTCAATATTGATATCCTAGCGGCCAAAGAAGCCACGGGGAATGAATTCCAACCCATTTTGTATTTGTGCGCGAAACAAAAAGCTGGTGCCTCGACGAAATTTTATGTTTTCAACCGTTCAAGTAATCAAGACTTCGCTTTCGTATATAATCAAACGTTCAAAAAGCAAAATCTCCCGCGGGATATCGTGAGTAATTATGCCAACCAAGTGGGCAATTTCAACCCCAATGTCTCAACCATTTTCCCCTACAGCCCTTTTCTCTTGATGGAGGACCTCAATAATGACAAAATCGATGACTTTGTTCTATCAACAAACAGCGCTTTTTTTCAAGGAAAACAATTTAATACCGGTGGTATGGCGATCCCATTGTATAAATATATCACCAAAAATAAAGACAACAGCATGTCCATTAAAAACGATAATGAGGACATGTCCTTTCCGGATAGCAAGCCAATTCAGCTATTTCACAATATCAATCGGGCTAGTATCATCGACCTAAACGGGGACGGGAAAAAGGAAATGATAGGATGGGGAGAAGGTTATCATCAATCGCCAGACCCTTTACTTCCGGAGTTTGCCAAATTCAATGGTTTAAAGGAGAATATTGATTTTGCGGGATCAGATAATCCTTCGGCCTACAACAAATTGATGTACCTAAAAAAATTAACTTTTTATGAAATCGTTAATGGAAAACTGGTAGACAAGCGGAATTTAATCCCCGACGGTATTCCCCTTTCAGCTTCCATCACAGGAACTGCGGGGGATTTCGACAAAGATGGAGACAATGACATTGTTGTGATGAGTGAAGGCATTTGGACCTTAATAAATCAAAATTATCAATTCACGCTAAAAAAGATATATCCGTTTGATTATGGAGACTTCATGAAAGAAGGTTTTGAGCGCAGGATTTCAACCATACTTCCCTATTTGATTGATATCAATCAAGATGGCTTTGGCGATTTGGTATTTTGTCTTCAAAAAAGCACCGGAACACATCAGCCTAATCGCATTGTTTATGTGCTAAACAACAAAAATCAAGGTTTCGATTTCGAAAATGTCAAAGATTTGGTTCCCTACAACGAAAGCCTATCTAAAGAAAATTACCTAAACTATGTCCTCAGCGATGTATATGCAGAAGACATCAATAAAAATGGTACGCAAGAAATCGTTTTTTGCTTCGCCAAAGAATTTTCAACGGTCGAAAACGAATCCCCTTATTCATCCCAACAGTTTTATCGGATCGTTGAGATAGGCAAAACAGGAACGATCATCGACCAAACAAGTACCTATTTTGAAGGTTCATCAAACAACATCAAGGTATCCTCTAAAAACGGGGGTAATTTCAGCCTAAAGAATATCGATGAGGATGCGGAGCTGGAGATTATCCCCAACTTCAATGCCCTTGACCCTGCATATTACAGCTTTTTCCCAAAAGCCGGTTGGTATGGCTACTGGAACAACTACGCCGGATTTCAATACTATGATCTTGTCAATGGCAAATACCAAACAAAGCGCCTAGGTGCGATTCAACGAATTTCCGACGACAATTCAGCAGGTAAAATCAATGCGGTAAAACCCTTTGAACCAAGTCCAAACGGACCTTATTTCTTCCATGATTTTGACAAAGATGGGAAAGTCGAGATTTTAATTACCGGCAATAATTTAGACCAACTTTGGCAGGCTAGTGGAGATTTCCAATTTAACTCAGGTCAAAAAGAGGTGAAAGAAAACACCGATATCAACGTTGAAATAGATTCTATCGCCATTCCGAGTCCACATTTATCAGCAAATTTCAACTTCAGCCTACTCGAAGAAAACAATTACATCGGTTTAAAGAACAACAAAATATATGTCAAATCCGCGATTGACTATGAAACCATCGCGACGAAAAAAATCACTTTACCGATCAAAGTAACCAACACGAAATACAATACATATTCAATTTTAGAGCGCGTTTACCAGGTAATTGATGTTGCGGAAACCGTCATATTAGGCACGCAAGAAGAGCAAGAAACAAGCATTTCACCGAATCCATTTACAAGGCAAATTCAGGTCAATTTCCCTGCACAATTTGGGAACACCGCTTTGATCCAAGTCGTTGACATGCAAGGAAAACAGCAAGCAACGCGTAGTCAAATCACACAAGGAGAAATATTGGATTTGGGATTTTTGAGTCCGGGAACCTACTTATTACACATTGAATCCGTGGATAAAACAAAGACCTTGGCGAAGAAAATCGTTAAAATCCCTTAGGCTTGAGTAGAAACTATTCCAATAATTTTCCCGTTCTTGCTTGCCTAAACCCCAACAACATGGCAAAAGGCATGAATTCCAAGAAGGCGGAGAAGAAGGAACCCGCGAAGACTCCGAAGGAGAAGAAATTAGAAAAGAAAGACAAGAAACCAGGCTATCAATAGATTCCTGGTTTTTTTGTTTAAAAAACTCCTAGATAAGACATATTGAAAATTATGTAGGTATCCAGCACTTTTATGGGACTATTTTCGTTAAGAAAGAAACTAAACAAAAATGCCATGAAACGTATACAAACAGCCGCCTACTTCTTTGTACTTGCTTCCCTTCTTTTTGCATGCCAACAAGACGATGCTGCATCCGGAACAGGAAAATTAGCTTTGAGCGTTACGGACTCCCCGATTGATGCAAGCAATGTCAAAGCCGTTTATGTCACATTTACAGGTTTAGAATACCAAAACAGCGGTGGGAACTGGACCACTGCAACAGAATTCACCAAAGCCCAACTCGTTAATTTACTTGATTTACAAAACGGCAAAACTTCTTTACTAGGAGAATTCAATTTGAATGCTGGTAATTATACCGGATTGCGCTTCAAACTTGACGCACCTAGTAGAGGGGCAAACACCCCAAGCAATCCTGGCTGCTACGTAGAATTAATTAGCGGAGAAAAGAAACCGCTATTTGTACCTAGCGGCTCTCAATCTGGTTACAAAGCCAATGGGAATTTCACAGTACCTATCAACGGCACTGTGGCAGTTACTGCTGATTTTGACTTACGAAAATCTGTTGTTTTGACAGGGTCAGGTAGCACCTATATTCTTAATCCAACGCTTAAAATTATTGTCAATAATCAAGCAGGCGAAATAAAGGGGACCATATCAAACCTATTGAGCACGAACAAATACATTATCTACGTGTATGAAAAAGATAAATACACGGCTAGTGAAAGCAGCGAGCCAACAGGTGAAAACGTTTCGTTCCCCAATGCCATTACCAGTACAAAATTAGAAAGCAATGGCAGCTATCAATTCTCATTTTTGGCAGCAGGAAGCTATGATTTGATCATCGTATCTGAAACAAGCGCAGGAATAACCAAGGTAGAAAAAACAATCGCCGGCGTTATTGTTGAAAGTAAGAAATCAACGCTAGTGAACAGTAGTCTTTAAGAAGTACCAAATCGAAAGCAGGTTGACTTGGATTACCTGCTTTCTTTTTATTTGTTGGTTTCCCCAAAAAACCGCATTCGAATTTCATTAAAAACTTGATGCGCACCTGGCAAAGTTCCGAACAATTCCATACTAGATTTCAATTTAAGGGAATCCGTATGACCGAAAATTTGTTGGATGGGCTTATCGGTATGCGCCAACAAAGCCTTTGAAATTTCAATTAGTCGGGGCCCTAATACAGGATGTGCCAAAAAAGTCTCCGCCTCCTCCCTCCCACTGATTCCATAAAACGTTGAATTATACGAAGTCCCCAAACCCTTCATTTGCGGAAAAATAAACCACATCCAATGGCTCATTTTGTGACCCGCTTGAATCTCGCGAAGCGCTTGATCGTAGGTGTTTTCTTGTGCGAGGAGAAAGCGGTTGAGGTTGTAGGAATCCATGGCTATTTTATCAATTAACTGTTCAAAATTTTGGTCGAAACGCGCTACCTTTGGCAAACCTCCAAGGATTGCCAAAGGTAAAGGGGTGGTGGGGGATTGCCAAAGGTAACAAAATCAACCATGTTCAACCTACACCAGCTACATACCGCCTCAGGCATGATCATCGTATTGGCTTTTTGCGTGAAAGTCTGCTTACATGTCTATTTGGACCAGGCGATGGGAAAGGCCAAAACCTGGCAAAGCATCCTATTCTTCCCTTTGCCATTTATGAACCTTTATAAAGCCGAGGTAAGTAACGAATACCGACTTACGAAGATCGTTTGCAATGCGATGCTTTATTTGACAATCACGGCATTGATCCTCAACTTGATTATCGGTCTCAATTTATACCCTTAACAGATGGGGCCTTTGGCGAGTTTTTTGATGTGGTGATTCAACACCTCAAAAGGATTATGATTTTCCCAATCCCAACTTGAGTCTTGAAAGATAAAATGAAATTCAGCCCTAGCCTTTCCTAAATTATTCAATACAATTTCCATCCGATCCCCATCCTTGGGATGGATTTCTACATCAAAGGCATCCGGATTATTTAAACGCTCAAGGAGTTTGAATTGATTTTCTATGTAATCAGGCATACTTAGATAATCAGGAATAATTGCTGTTCCCATCATGATACTCTGCTTCATCTCCCCCACGCGGTAATACAACCAATAATGTGGGAGTTTGGAGTAATGCCCTTGGGTGCAGGTGCAAAACTTGATTTGGTCGGTGATTTCACACATACTTATACAATAACAAATTCCTGTGCATCTAGTCGGTACGCGACAAGATGACCATCTTTGGCCACACTGTAATCCAAACAAATGGATTTGGCTAATGCGTCCGTGGGTTTGCCTTTCAACCAATAATGCCCAAAAAACACCGACTTATCCGCATCGTATCTGTGTAAAGCTTCATGTATCGATTCATCCAAGAGTAATTCGCCAAACTCCTCCCCGATTCCCAAGAAGACGTCCTTATGTAATTTTCGGTCTTCAACAGGTTGGAACCATTTGATCCGCGCACTTTTACGTGTCGTTCCATCTTTATCGACAAACTCCTGCCCTGCTGGCAAATCAAATTCCTTGCCCTTTAATAACTCCTCCAATACCTCGTAGACAGGAGATTCTTTGGCAACATATTGAGCCAACACCTTTTCGGAAATACGTTTTTGGCCTTGAATTTCTTCGTAAATGGTATTGGTTTCAAGCCAGTTGATGTGCGCATCATCCCAACAAGCATGCACGGCACGAAAATCATCCTGTTCTAAATAGAGCGGCAGCGTATGAAACCAGGGCAAATACACTTGCTCCCATTCCTGTGTATAATTCCGAAACTGCCGAAGGGTTTCGATGTGTTGGTCTATTTCAACCACCGTATGCTTCCGATAAAACCCTCCCTTCACCTTGTCTTTGGTATGAAAACAAATGGCATTGAATTCGTGGTTGCCCATGATTGCAAGCGCGTGGCCCGCATCACACATCGACTTGACGATTTGCAGGGTTTCCCGAATTTTAGGACCCCGATCAATGTAATCACCCAAGAAAACCAATTTCCGTTTTGCGGGATGTTGGTACACACCCCCTTCTTTCACATAGCCCATGATTGCCAAAATCTCCTCGAGCTTGTCGGCATGGCCATGTATATCTCCAATCAAATCAACCATAAATAATTCTTAATAAGTAAATGTATCAAAGGGAATTCCCTCCTTCGTTAAATATTTCTTGAACAGGGTATAGCCTGAATTATTCGAAAACATAGGAGCCAAAGCCTGAAGCAAAGCCTCCTTATCGCCCGGCACAATACCATGCAAAGCATAGAGCGCTGCCAAATCTTTGGCAAGCACGGTGGCCGTATATTCATATTCGGAACTGCCCCAGTGTTCATCCACCGTGGTTCCCAAATCATGCCCGTCAAATTTTAGATCTTCGCCCTCGAAACCGAGGTTCATGTAGACACGCACATCCGCACGCTTAATTGTCAATAGTTCGATGCTCGGATTCATATCGTTTGAATTTTACCGTATACATCAATTTACAAAATTCTGGGAAATTCAGAAAAGCTCCGACTCTATTTGTCGGGATTTCAGTGACAAAAACAACTAGACATTTGGAAAGAAAAATCCTAAACAGATTCAATACAATCGTTAAATCCGACTTGATGGTTGTGACGAAAATTGAATATTAAACCTTAACTCTTTTCAGTTTGCGTAATTCTTTGTAAGGCTCAGTAAACTCCCCCTCAGCATCCATTATCCCTGCTCGTACAAAATCAGCTAATATCTCAGCTTTTGACCTTTTCTCAGCCATCAATTTTTTAGCCAATTCCAAATGCAACTCAACTTGTTTTCGATTGTGGTCCATCTCGCTTGATTTATTTCCCAAACTTACACTGAATACCGACAACTGCTTATTCGAAAATTGGGTAATTTATTACATTGATGAATTCTCCATTTGAACAGTTCGGAATTTACGAACTGTTGGATACGCTAGATCCCAATGGCCTGCAAAACACCTAACATAAGACGAATGAAATGTTCTTATGAAAATGCAATATGCATTTTATGCATATAACTTTCCTTGAAATAATTTGTAAACAATTTTGTTTACATTTATGCAATGAATACTTACCTAGCAAAATTTAGGGGCATCCATCCTGGGATAATTTTAGCCCGGGAATTAAAAAAGAGAGGAATCGCTCAGCGTCCTTTCGCGCTTTCCGTTGGGGAACATCCGCAAACAATCAATGCGATCACGAAAGCCAAACGAAATTTACCCACGTCAATTGCACTGAAAATCGAGGAAAAACTAGGTTTGGAAGAAGGAACTTTGGCATTACTGCAAACCTATTTTGATATTCAGGTAGAGAAATCAAAGATCAAGCCGATTACTCCTAATCTATCCTTGATCAGAAAATCAGTTTTTTGGGATACGGATATCAGTCAAATCGACTGGGATAAACAAAAATATGCGGTTATTCGACGCATAATGGAACGAGGCAATGCGCTTGAGATAAAAGAGATCAAACAATTCTATGGTGCTGCATTAATCACAGAAGTATTAAAACAAAAATCGGTAGAAGCTTACAAACTAAACCCGTAATAATCGCTTTGCCAAATAGTCTTACTCTTCTAAAAAAGGGAAAGTTTATTTACATTATTTAGTAAACGAAAAGCGAATGCAGCATAATACACAAGATTAATATTGTTGTAAGCATTAACATCAAACCAGCTCGCTTTTGGACAATCTTTCTGACCATGTAAATGCAATCATCTTTTTTACTTGCTCATTCGCGTTCTTAAATGTTGTTTTTGATTTAAGTTCTGCAAGATCCCACCGCAATAATAACTTCCCGAAACACTCATCTGCGAAAGAATGTGAAATAGTCTTTACATCTGAAAAATCAAAAACGACATTTTCTCCCTCATGAATAGAGTTTTCAAAAGTGAGACGCAAAGCCTTGCCCAAAAATCTTGTTCCTAAGGAATCTCCCGAATGACTAAATTGAATGATCATCTTAAAGAATATCTATATAAAATCTAAAAAGCCTACCAAAGATCGATTAAATTTTCAAATAATTCATCTTTCAGCTCACGATAAAAATCAGTATGCTCGTTACCAAAAATTGCATATGGGTCAACTAATATATCGGTATTGATTTCCAATAAAACATACGTTCCATACCAGCGAAATGCATCAGAAACCTTAGCCACTTGATTTACTTGAAGTTGTTTTCCCCCAGAATGAATAGACATGTAACCTTTATTTAATTCAACAAATTTGGCTATGGCCCAAAGTCCAAATCCTGCACCTGTACCATTCGTTACTCCTTTTTTAACACAATTCGATAATGCTTCAGCTTCCGTATAGTATAAATAAACAGAGTCTGGGTGTTTTGTTAATGCCCTATAAATACCACATCCGTGATCAGCAATCAAAAATCGAATTATTTTTTTCTCAGGGTAAAATTGAACAGAAACCAATCCCTTTCCCAAACCTAAAAAATCTCCTTCAACCGAATGGTTTAATGTATTATCAATTAACTCCCAAAGACAGAACTCCAATATTGATAATAGTTCATCCTTAACTCCAGACCCCATTAGCATTTTCATAATTTCCTTGTGCATATTTAGAGCACCCTTGGGATCCGAAAATTGCTTCATTTCAAATAGGCAATGCATGGATATTTGAGCCTTAATCGACTCCAAGTAGTTTAATCCATTCGCGCTAGATAAGTCAATCTTATTTATATTAGAAAACCTTAATGCATAATTACCCAAATGCTTCGCTTTACTATAAACTGTTATTCCATGCTCGATCAAATTGACGATTACACTGTATACAATGGAAAAGTAATCAAGGTTTATTTCAGAGATGTCATTAAAGTCAATTTCAACCTCCACATCATACAATTTATCTAAGTTTAATAAGCTAGATAATTGACCTACAAGGTCATTAAGTGAATTAATCTTGGAATAATCAATGTGAATAGCGTAGGTTTTCATAGACCGAAAATTACCTACTATACCAACAGCTGCTTATTCGAAAAAAGGGTAAATTATTGCATTGATGAATCCTCCATTTGAACTATTCGGATTTTACGAGTCTTTGATTCTGTTGATTGCTCGCCCAAAAAATAAGGCAATATGCCTACTTGCTTGAAATAAAAAGAATTATTCAATGCTCTCGCTGAAAAATCATCACAGAAGCCCAAAAACAAAAAACCCAGATCGAGTCTGGGTTATGTATACTTTTTAACGTGCAGTTCTACATCGAAGCATAGTTGGGCACGGCAATGCAAATTTAAATTAAATAACTCAAAACAAAAAAGCATGTTTGATCTGCGTCATATAATAGTCGATTTATTGTGAGAAAAGCGAACGCCATGCCGACTCGCATAAGCAATAAACGTCGCATAACTCGAAGGATCCTCCGACAAATAATCATCAAATGCCACATCCGGTCGTAAGCGAACTGCCTGTTGGTAATCCTGCAATGCCCCCGAAAAATCCCGTAGGTGGATCTTCGCCACCGTCCGACAAAAATAGGCCCAGGCCCGACCGTCCGACAGGGCTATGCTATGATCCAAATCCCGTAATGCCCCACGAAAATCCCCTGCATTATCTTTGGCCATACCTCGAAAATAATACGACAAGCCTATCAATTCCGCATCAGCTTTCTGATCCTCCACTTGCCGAATGATCCGAGTTCGTTCCTTAATCTCAGCCTCATACTGCGCTTGTTGGGCATATACCTCCGCCACCAACACCTTCGCATACACATTCGTGGAATCAATATCCACCGCCGCATTGAACTCCTTCAGCGCCAGTTGGTACTGCTTTTTGCGCTGCAACAACCGCCCAAGGTATTCATACGCAGCGGAGGTCACGGTGTCTGAAGATTTAAACGAACGAATGATTTCCAAACAAGCCGGATCATTCTTCGTCTCAAAATAGGCAATCATTAATGCCAAAGACAACTCGTCCGGGGATTGCTCATATAGCCCTTTGGCCTTCAACAAATAAGGCAAGGCTTCTTGATAGGCCTCCTCTTTCACATAGATAATCCCCAAATTCATATACGCCTCCGCGTTATCAGCATCCATCCCGATAGCCCGGTTCAAATAGATTTTGGCCTTTTCCAAATTCCGCTCATCCCAATACCCTTTCCCTAGTCCCGCACAGGTCTCCGCCGTGGGGTGCATGATATACGCCTTCTCATAATCGGCTAAGGCTTCCGCCGACAAATCCAAGGCGGTCTCGCATTGCGCCCGACCGTAATACGCCTCCCAATGCGTCTCATCCTCCTGGATCGACAACGAAAACGCCTCCCGCGCTTTCTCATAATTTTTGGCTTTCAATAAATTCTGCCCCCATTCCAGCGTCGATTCCCGACAGCCCAGACAGGCCAACAAACAAATACCCCAAATGATTTTTTGCATATCCCTATGTTAATTCCCTGCAAGAAAGTGAATTACACAATAGGCCAAAAACGGAGAAGGAAATTTCAGTGACAAAATTCATCCTATTTTCCTTTGGCAAACCTTCCAGGATTGCCAAAGTTTGAGACGCATTTCGCGTCGATTGATCCTTTGACTGTAGAGACGCGATACCTCGCGTCTAAAAACCCTATCGTAAAGACGCGATACCTCGCGTCTAGTCCCTA
>CALLKB010000160.1 GCA_938008575.1 uncultured Cytophagaceae bacterium
ATAGCAAAATACATAATTCAGAATCTTGGCTAAAAAAAGAAAAATGGTTTTGGTGCAATGAAAAAGAACACCAAAACTATATGGATAGTTTAAAAAGAAGAAAATAATTTAATTTAAGAAAAGCCTCGGTTCGCCGGGGCTTTTATATTTTGCTTTTAGAAATGAGGTGTTAGCATACATGGCTAGGATTAGAGAATCCGAATTCATTTTCGCGTAATTAACCGTGGTAGGTAAAGATTCGCTCCCCGCAGGTAAATTTAAATACATGGCACCCGCAGGCAAACGATCTGGACTTGCTTTAATTTCAGCTGGACCGCGTAAATCACAAACGAGCGAAACATGCAAATCTTGCAATTTTTGTAAATCTGAATCAGTCAATTTACTAATATCAGCAGAACGATAAACCTGCCCCCATTTCACTTGCTTTCCATCTTGTGTTTTATAACCTCCCAAATCTCGAAAATTTTGGGACCCTTGCAAAACCACTTTACGCTGTAAACTATCAGCAATTTGTGCGTTTGAAATCGTGGCGATTCCCATCGCCACGATAAATAATATTTTTTTCATGTTACTAATTAAAATAATTCCCAACGAACACCCGCTTGCCCTCTGCTAGAATACCATTCCAACATAGTCACGCGACGTTCATCTCCTAAATACGTTTTCAAAGGCTCATTTGTCAAATTATTCAATTCAACAAATGCTTTAATTCGCTTACTAACTTGTACACTCGCGGAAGCATCAAGCGTGAAATTTTTACCCGTGTAAGTATAAAAATCTTTTCCAAGAGTTTGGTTAATCGTCTCCAAAGAAGCTCCTCGGAAATTACCTGCCAATCGAAGCATTAAACCATTTCGCTCATAGTATAAAATAGCATTGTATAAATGCTTAGACTGATTTGGCAAGGTTGTTTTATCCATACGCGTGGTTCCAACTACAGGTACAGAAGCCTCACTTTGAATATTCGTGTAATTTGCCTCCACACCTAAACCACTTAAGAATCCAGGCAAGAATGTTAAACGCTTATTGATACCGATTTCAAATCCCAACAAATGACCATTTGAAATATTGGAAGCTTGAGTTAACATATAATTCACCCCATTGATGCTTTCCATGCTGCGATTTGAAAATACGATATCTTTCAATTGCTTATAAAAAACACCCCCTGAAACAATTCCTAAATTGTCAAAATAGTGCTCATACATGATATCAAAATTATTCGCCCGAGTTGGCTTCAAACTCGTATTTCCACGTGAGATTGTCGGAATGGCTTGCGTCATATCCACATTTTCTCCTGGATTCAGGTCAGAGAAATTCGCGCGAGAGAATGTGCTTGTATAGGCCAAACGTAAATTCGACTTCTCATTCAATGCAATCTTCGCGTGGAACATAGGCAACAGGTTCGTATAATTTGTTGACTGTGAAATCGGAGTTACACCCGAAGTGGTAACTGTACCAACTTTCGTCGTCGAAAGCTTATTTCCATCCAATGTCAACATCGTTGACTCCGAGCGAATTCCCCCAATTAAAGTAATTGCATCCGTCGGCTTATATTCAGCCATCAAATAAGCCGCTAAGACCGATTCATTTGCTTTATATTTCAAGGTTGCATTGGTTGCAGGAGATACATCACGCATCCCATTCGCAGTCAGAGCTGCCGGCGAATACAAATCAAACAATCCTTGAGGAGTCAATGGATTTACGATGAATGCCGAATAATCTAATTCCAATGGATTGAAATATCCAGCACCAATTGGAAACTCTTCACGAGGCAAAGTTGACAAAGGAATTAAAGCGGGAGAATTAGGCACACCTAACGCTGCATTTGGCACAAAAACAGCAGTTGTTCCGAAAGATGCATCTCGGTTTTTAACGCGGTATTTTAAACCTCCTTTTAACTTCAATTGCGAGTTTGCTTCATGGGTAAAATTCACCTGCATATTCTGATCTGCCTCTTCTGTATCTAGGCCATAGATTACCAATTGCTGCAAAGTCAATTTGGCTGGATCCATCTTCTCATTGGCATCGGCTAACATGGGATCAAAAAGCAATGGATCTTGACCGATACCATCCGGTGAATCGAAATTCCAATATTTCTTTCCATTGGATGACAAGCCAATAAATCCTCCGTTAATTTTCTGACGAAATGTTGAGATGGGTAAACCCTTTGTGCCATTTGTAGGTGGCGTTTCCAAATAAAAACGCGATATGTAGCTAGAAGCTAACCAATCAACTTTAAGTTTTTCTCCAAAAAAATGTTCTCCACCAAATTCAAATCCATTCAATCCAGTTTGATAATGTGAATAGCGGTAATTGTATTGATAACGCTTATTAGTATAATCGACGTAAGACTCGTGCACTGGACGAATGTCATTAAACTTATCCCATAATCCACGTGAATAAATTTTATGATTGTTGTTGAATTTGTATTCAATTCCATAAGTCAGACCATAGGTTTGGCGCTTACCCATATAGCGTTTAAACATGATGCTATTGACAGATGTGCGATCCATTGCGACAGCAGAACCCGTGTTGTATGAAACATCATACGAATCCGTACCCCAATTCCGATCCCAGAAAGCCCCGGTAACGACAACACCTAATTTTCCTTTAAAAAAACGGTCACCAAATGTCAAAGAACCATTCGTTGATCCATTTTGTGAAAATGCATTGTAACCACCAGCTGCACTGACATTTAACACGCGTTTTGCTGGCGCAGTCTTTGTCACAAAATTAATAGAACCTCCAATCGCATCAGCTTCCATATCAGGAGTAATGGCTTTCGAAACTTCAACACGTTGAATCATTTCTGAAGGCACCGCATCGAGAATAGACGCGCGCGTACCATATACAGATGCCGACGGCAAGCGACTTCCATTAAATAACGTTGATGTCCATGAAAAAGGTGTACCACGAACCGTTGCTTGATCTGCTTCCCCGTGATAACGTGCTACAGCCACACCTTGAATACGCTGAATAGCTTCCGCTGCATTTCGATCCGGTAATTTACCTATGGCATCAGCAACGACTACATCCATGATGGCAATGGCATTTTTCTTGATTGAATAGGCTTTCGACTGCGAGCCTGCCACAAAACCTTTAACAATGACTTCACCTAAAGTGTTATTTGCTGGCTTCAACGTAATATTACCCAAAGCAGTTAGGTTGCTTGAAAGAATAATCGTTGTATCTAAGTTCTCATATCCGATGAATGAAAATTGCAAATCAACTTTTGTTTGTTTGGATAGCATCAAACGAAAGTCTCCATTTTCATTTGAAATCGCTGCCAAATTTGAACCTTTTAACCGGACAGTAGCCCCAGGAAGCGCACCTTCCGCGGAAATCAATTTCCCTTGAATCCCTTGCGCCATTACATCTATTTGAGAAAATAACGTAAGCGCAAAAATGTATGTATAAATAAACTTTTTCACAATCGTGTCGATTAAATATTACAATGAATAAAATTTGACTTGACCATCATTTTCAGATGAAACAATGAGCAAAGGCTTACCTGTTGGGCTTTTATCCGCAGCAACAAATAATACTCCTTCAGGAGCATCTCCCGTTTTAAGTGTCATAATAAAAGATGGGTATCTCGGATTGGTCACATCAAAAATCATCAACGCATCCGTACGCTCACATCCTAAGAAAGCATAGGTCCGATTTCCAATTTTACCTAATGCGATACCTTCCGGTTCTGAACCTTTATCATCAGACCGTGCATCATCATATAAGCCAGCAGCAATGGAACGCTGATCAACTTCATTTTGCGTATCATAAATTTGAACACCTGTAAGACCATTCCAAACTGACATTGAACGAGCTCCCAAAGAATACAATTCATCGAAATCGCCATCTCCATCTGTGTCACCTAAGGTCGTTGTAACATTTAATCGACCAAGAACAGCATCTGCTTTCAAGGCAGTACCAAAAGGAAAATTGGCATAATCTAAAGTCAAATCTTTTACGCGCTTAATTTCAGCAAAAGCAGTATACTCGCGCGCATCTCCTTCATTTGCAGTAAACAAATATGGAATCCCATCCTTTTCTTGAACAGCGATTGCATCAGGCATATACATCCCTTTTACTTTTGCATAAGCACCAAACCCAACTTTCGAATCTTTGTCAGAAAAGTCAAACGCATTATTGGCCACACTGTAATCTTTAAATCCCAAAGGAAAAACATCCGTAATTGCCTGAAGATTCAAATCAATTTTTGCGATAGCGTTATTTTCCTGTAAGGTTACCCAAGCCGTTTTAGAATCCTCTGAAACCGTAATGTATTCGGGTTCTATATCTTTTACCAATGTTGCCTTAGGCCCAAAAACACGTAAACCCTTCTTTTTTAAAATTGCTGCATATGACTCAAATCCGGCAAAATTTAATGTCTTCACCGAATAACCCGCAGCGATATTAATGACAGATACACTGCCTTCAGGGTCTGTTAAATAATCATCAGAAGGTTCGCCTTCATTAGCAGTTAAAATCAAATTCCCATCAGGCGAAAACGTAACCATATCCGGCAATGCACCTACAGTAATTTGCTTAATCTCCGTCAAATCATTGGTATTAAACACGACACACTTACCCGCATTTTGCTTTACTTTGGCCTCGATTGCAGCGGCTAATTTTCCATTGGAAACGGAAAGACTATTCACATAACCGCCATAAGGTTCCATTAATATTTTGGAAACCAACTTAGGCGAGGTAGGATTCGATAAATCCAACACATCTATTCGATTAACATCAGAATTATTAACGACGAATAATTTCTTTGTAGCTGGATCATAGGCCGAAATTTCTGAAGCTCCTAACCCACCCAAAGTGATACTTCCCACTTCTTTGAATTCAAATACCTGAGGGTCATTTTGAAAATTTCCCAATTCATCTTTTTGACAAGACTGTAATGCCAAAACGACGATGGCAGAAAATATTATTCTTTTCATGAATATTAATTGTTTATGTCCAAAAAAGTGGCAGAACAATGTCCTGCCACTTGATAAGAATCACTAATCAACTTTAGAAAACTATAAACTTATTTAATTAACCACATGATATCGTTGATATCATCCTTGCCAGCATATTGACTCGCAATTGAGGCCGTATAATTCGTAGCGTTTGTCGTACGCTCCGTTGTTGGATAAATCCATCGCTGTGCAATACGACCTGAATTACCATTACCTACACCAGTATAAAACTTAGGATAACCCGTTCTTCTCCAATTGAAATAAGCTTCCATTCCTGAATTCATGAAGAATGACAAATACTTTTGAGATACGATTTGCTCAATTGCTTTATCGGTAGCCAATTTAACAGCTGGTTGAGCATAGTAGTCAGCAAATGTAAAATCTACATTATAAGTTACTTGATCAGCAGCAGCCATTGAACCTGTTTTTGAATAAACCATTGCGTTAGCTCCGTCTTTGATGCCATAGAAAGATTGAGAGGCTTGGATACCTTTTTTGTACCAATCTTCTGTCGTTCCAGTAGCCCAACCCCGTGCAATTCCTTCTGCAATGTTGAAGCACAATTCAGGATAACCTACGATGAATGTATTCTCTGCTGTATAGTTCTTGTAATAACGGTTACGATTTTGAAAAGAGTATTTTCCTGGGGCAAAACCCGCTCCATTACTAATACCTGCCTTAGATGACATATCTGCCAAATCCTCACCAGAACTAGCACCTACGAATGATGTATAATCAGATGGCAACTTTCCTGATTTCAATTCAAAACCTGCAGGCTCGCAAGTAATCATTACACGAGGATCTTTTAGGCCAACTAATAAATCTACATAAGCCGCAGACATATTTTGACGTGTTGCATCAAAACCAAAGTTGTCAGGATTTGATGGATACTTATTAAACGCATTCCAAACAAATTGTAAGCTCTCTGCATTTGAAGTTAACAAAGGATACTTCGTCGGATTAGTAACCATCTCAGCAAACTTTGCTTTTACGCCTAAATCTGTATCCGCCTCTTTCTTAGATAAAGAAATCAAAACACGTAAACGATAAGCATTTACCGCCTTTTGCCATTTTTTCAAATCACCTCCGTAATAGATATCACCCGAAACTGTTTGTCCTTTGGCAATTAATGATGTCAAATCTGTGTTTGAATCATCTAACCACTTCAAGATTTGAACATAAATTGCCTTTTGCGAATCATACTTTGGGGCAACTCCTTCAATACCTTTTAATGCTTCAGTCATAGGCAAGTCTCCTACACGCTTCGACATTTGATCGAAAAAATAAGCACGGAAAAACTTACCTAACGCTGAGTAGCCATTAACATCTGCTAAACCGGCACGCTTCGCCTCTTCCTCCATTTTTACTACGTTTTTCAACGTCGTATATTGGTTAGGCATTTGTCCGAAAGTATATTCATTATTCGCATAATAGTTATAGTTTGAACAATAGAACTGGTTCCAACGCATCTCTGCTGAGAATGGACGTCCATTATCATTGAAGAAACTATTTTCAATCCCTTGTAATACAAGCGATGCTGGTACGTTAACTGGACGGTTGGAATCAAATTCCAACTGATCAAATGGTTTCTCGCAGCTTGTTAAAGAGAGTGCTACGACACCCATGATTCCGAATAAATAATTTTTAATTTTCATTTTATATAATTTATATACGATGACTCGATGTGGATTAAAAAGTAAGGTTTAAGTTCACCCCGTAACGACGTACTGATGGAGTTTGAGGGCTCGAGCTACCATCACCGATGTATTGATTTAAATCAATATCCTTTTTCTCAGCGAAGTACAATAAATTACGACCCACTAAAGAAACAGTAGCTTGGTTAACATATTTACCAAACCAAGTTTTGGGTAGATTAAAAGTCACATTAACATCACGCAACATGCTGAACGTACGGCTCATCAAGTTACCTTCATCTGAATTATAGTAACGCGAAACATAATCCTGTACAAATTGCTTTGTTGCATTTGGCGCGTATTGTAAAGCTGCGTAATTCGTAACTTTTCCATCCGAGTCATATGCCAATGCAACACCATTACTTACTTGAACACCTTCTCCTACGAATGCCTTAACACCCAAGGCATCTTGTGGACGCGCTGCAGCAAAAATACCTTCTGTTGTTCCGATGTGACGACCACCGCGGTAAGCTTGTCTTTGTGTGTAGTTGGAAATCACACCACCCACACGACCATCAAATTGGAAGCTTAAGCTTACTCCTTTGTATGTCAACTTATTGTTGATACCATATACAAAATCAGGATTTAAATTACCCAAGTATTGATTAACTGGCGCGTAGATTGGTCGGCCTGATGCATCGTTAATAATTTGGCCTTGTGGTGTACGAACAAATGCACGACCGTAAAATTTATCCACACGATCACCAACCTTTAAGAAGGTATTCAAGCTATTCACACCTGGATAAATCTCTGTTAATTTTTCAATGTAAGAACCGTAGTTAGCAATCACATCCCATGAAAAATCCGCTGTCTTTACTGGCGTTCCAGTTAAAGAAATATCAAATCCATTCTTCTCTGTTTTAATACCATTAACTAAAGCCGCTGTGTAACCAGAGGTCGAAGAGATTGGCAAAGAGAAAATCGATGGACCATCTTGTGAATTCCAATAGGTTACATCTAAACCAATTCTATTTTGTAAAATACGCAAGTCCATTCCAATTTCCTTCTGAGAAGTCTCGGATGGATTCAAATTAGGATTGTTCAAGGTATTCGTAAAATACGCTGCCGTCTGGTTATTGTAAGCGAAAGACGTCGAATAAACTGCCGAGTTCGTGTAAGAAGGTCCATCATAAGGTGAGTTATAATTCTCTCCTGAATAAACTCCAGCCATATTACCAATCGTTGATTGTGTCAAACCATCCTTAACGTTTGCATATGAGGCACGGAATTTCAAGAATGAAATTACCTCAGGCAATTTCACGTAATCCGTTAATACCGTCGAAGCTGCAACGGATGGATAGAAGAATGTGTTATTACCTGAAGGCAATGTTGACAACTTATCCATACGACCTGTTGCCGAAACCGTCAAGAAATTCTTATATGAAAAGTCAGCAGAGTAATAAGCCGACAATACGCGCATTTCAGAACCAAAGTTCGCGATTTTTACAGGGTTCGCTGAGTTAGCGAAATTGTATAAACCTGGAACATTTAGGTAATCCGTTGTTCCATAAATTGAACGGTATTGGAACGTACGCATCGAAGCACCCGCTGTAACTTTTGTATTTAAACCTGAGAATAGGTCTTTGTCATAAGTCAACAATAATTCTGTATTATTTTCGAACAACGAACGACGATCTTCACGGTAATCACCACGACGTTCATCGCGACCATAAGTACCCGCTGAATAAGGGAATTTCTCTGTACGAACCATGTCCCAAGTTGTTACTTGTGTACGACCTAAAACTTCTAAGCCGTCTGCAACTTGGTAACGAAGGGATGCTTGACCAACCACATCGTTTTTGTAATGGCCACGTAACCATTCATATGACATGAAATATGGGTTATTGTAACGCTGGTATTCCGCATAAATTTGTTGGGTACCTTCTTTACCAGCTTGCCAGTAATTGCGCATATCGGCTACGTTCCAATCTGCGCCTGCCCAATAAACGATGTTATAAATAATCGAGTTAGGACCATAATTTACATCAGGAATATTCGGAGTATACTGGCGATTGTATTGTAAATTAGACTCAAACTTCAACTTATTTGAGAATTTATAATCTGCTGTTACGTTAAAGTTAGAGATGTTCAATTTTGTGTTTGGCACAATTCCTTTTTGATAGATATGCGAGGTAGAGAAACGTAAATTGTATTTCTCACCCGTTGCAGAAACGGAAATGTTGTTTGTAGATAAAACACCTGTTTCTAAGAAACGCTTTAAGTTGTCTTTTCCACGTGCAATCCAAGGTGTTCCTTGACGAACGCCTGTAATTGGATCTACTGGAGAATCATACTGAGGAATCAATTGACCATTAAAACGAGGTCCCCATCCACCATCATAATCACCATCATTCAATCCACCACCTTTACCGTCACCGAAAGCATAAGCGCCATGATCGCCAGGACCATACTCGTCTTGAACTTCAGGAATTGCATAAAAACCCTTTTCCATCATCGTAGAAGAGTTTACTTCTACAGAGAAACCACGCTTATCTTTCGACCCACGCTTCGTTGTAATTAAAATCGCACCATTTTTTCCACGGAAACCATATAATGCAGATGCTGAAGCTCCTTTCAATACCGAATAAGTTTCAATATCATCAGGTGAAATATTCCAAGTATCTGAGTTGATTGGAACACCATCAACCACATATAAAACTGTTGAGTTACCACGCAAGGAAATATTCGGCTTACGTAATAATTCCGGCTGAGCACCAATTGTCAAACCCGCAACTTTACCAGCTAACGCATTAATAGCATTGGGCTCACGCGATTTCACAAGACTCGATCCATCAACCGTTTGAATAGCTACACCAATCTTCCGAACGTCTTTCTTGATACCCAAGGCCGTTACAACGACTTCTTGTAATTGCTTTTCATCTGTTATTAAAGCGACATTAATTGTTGACTGTGTTCCAACTGAAACTTCTTTAGCAGCAAATCCAATCATTGAAAATTGCAAAATTGCATTATCGCCTACTTGGATCGAAAATTTACCATCAGCACTTGAAGTAGTACCTTTCGAACTTCCTTTTAAGCGAATGGAAACGCCAGGAACTGTTGCGTTATCATTGGCTGAAACAACCGTACCACTTACGGTACGACTTTGGGCTAATGTAACCAAGCCCGAACAGGTAATCATTGCAAAAACGAACCAAAACGCAAGTTTCGATCCCTTTTTCACAAGTAAATTGGGTAGATAGTTTTTCATTTTTGAATTGTTTGTTAAAAATTTTCACAAAACTAGTTGAAGCCTTTTAGCCCAAAATAGAGTGCTTGCAAAATTATTGTTAAGAAAAGTGCGCCTATGTTTTCGAATTGTTAAGGATCTGAACGATTGCCAAAAAGAGCGCAATTAATCTTCAAAAAATACAACAAATAAATGCTTAACAATTTCATCACAATGCACTAACGATGGATTAATCTCCAATGTGGATATTCGAAAAAATATTACCATGAAAGCAATTAAATTAGTGGTCTTTGATATGGCGGGAACAACCGTCCTGGATCAGCATGAAGTTGAAAAATGCTTCAAACAAGCTGCCCTAAAAAATGGCCTAAATTCATCCGATGAACGTATACTTGCCTTGCAAGGCTATGCCAAACTTTGGGTATTCCGCACTTTATGGACCGAACAGCTAGGCGAGAACAATCCGCTAACTGAGGGATTGGCACAAAAATCCTTTCAAGACTTCAAAAGCATTCTGGAAAATCACTACCGGACCGAGCCGGTTTTACCCACAGAAGGTTGTTTAGAAACGTTTGAATTTTTACACAAGCAAGGAATATACATCGCTTTGACTACCGGCTTCTACCGCGAAGTTGCTGATATCATTTTATCCAAATTGGGCTGGGGACAATCCTTGAATCGAGACTATAAAAACATTAACAATAAATCAGGCATCCACCTTTCTGTTACGCCAGACGAAGTTGGAGGTAAAGGCAGACCTGCTCCCGACATGATTGAATACGCGATGCGCCAATTAGGAATCACCGATAAACAACACGTTATCAACATCGGCGATACGCCTGTCGACTTACAATTTGGCATCAATGCAGGAGTCGCTTATGCGCTAGGTGTATGCAATGGAACGCATACACGGGAACAATTAGCTAAGCATGCGAACGATGGATTACTCAATGATATTTCAGATTTAATTGATTTCATTCAACATGATTAAAAACAAAAAATACGATTTGATTATTGTCGGCGGAGGTGTAATAGGCACATTTTGCGCCTACCACGCCCTACTCAAAAATAAAAGTGTTCTATTATTAGAGAAAGATGCTCAACCCTATGAGGCAAGCTTTCGAAACTTTGGACAAGCGGTTCCTTCAGGACAGCGGCTGGATACTTGGTTTGAACATGGAAGAAGGTCCCTCAAAATTTACAAGGAACTTCAAGAAGAACTCGATATTTCTTTGGTACCAAACGGATCTTGGTATGTAGCTTCGGATGATGAGGAACTAGGATTACTCGAGGAAATGAGTGAGCTCTTAAACGAACGTGATTATAAAAATCGCTTATACACGGCCACGGAAACGAGCGAAATCAACCCACACTTTAAAAAAGACTACGTCAAAGGGGGCTTATTCTTACCAGATGAGGCATCATTAAACCCTTTGGTCATGGTTCATCGCGTTCGCGAATATTTAATTAAAAGCATGGGGCTTCATTACCAAAATTTATGTCCTGTCATTGGTGTAGAAAAAAAACGGGGTATCGCCATGTTGACTACCGCCAATAAAAAAACTTATTGGGCGGATGATGTCATTTTAGCGAATGGTCGGGATACTCAATTCCTTTTTCCTGAACATTATCCGAGCGATGAATTAAAAGTGTGCAAATTGCAAATGATGCGATTGGCTCCACAGAAGAAAATTCTAAAATCCAATATCTTAACTGGGCTTACGATTCGTCGGTACGAGAGTTTTCATTCATGCCCATCCTATCAAAAACTCAGCACGAAACCCGAACATGCACCTTTCAAAAAATACGGTATTCACATGCTTTTTAAGCAAGCGGATGATGGCTCCATTATTTTAGGGGATTCACATGAATATGCACCTGTGCATAAAAGTGCTAATTTTGGATTTGAAATTTCCCGTGAAATCAATGAGTTGATGTTAGCCGAAGCTAAACGTATCACCAATTTAGAAAAATGGGACGTTGACCAAACTTGGGCGGGTTATTACTTACAAGGCACGGAGTCAGAAGTATTTACCAAAACCATTGACGATGTGATTCACATTATTAACGGGATTGGAGGAAAAGGCATGACGACGAGCCCGGGTTTTACACAGAACTACATCAAAAATTTATATCTCTAAGATGAAAAAAATTATTCTTTTTTGCTTGTGCAGCATCAGTTTATTTGCCCAGAACAAACCCAAAAACATCTTGTTTTTAGTAGGTGATGGCATGGGAGTGAGTCAAATTTATGCTGGTTTAACTGCCAATAAAGGCCATTTGAATTTAGAACAATTCAAGGTGATTGGATTTCATCGTAACCAAGCGTCCGACAATTATGTGACAGATTCCGCAGCGGGCGCAACGGCTTTTGCGACAGGAAAGCAAACGTATAATGGGGCGATCGGATTGGATTCGTTGAAGCAACCAAGTGTTAGTCTTTTGGAGCTTGCTGAACAAAAAGGTTTATCCACGGGGCTAGTCAGCACGTGTGATATTACAGATGCGACGCCTGCTTCGTTTATCGCTCACCAATTCAAGCGTGCGATGCACGAAGAAATAGCGAAGGATTTCTTGAAAACGGATGTTGATGTGGTAATCGGAGGGGGGCGCAAATACTTTGAGGCGCGCCAAGACAAGCAAAATTTATTGGACACCTTGCGTAAAAAGAATTACGCAGTTTTGGGAGATATTGCTTCGATGGAATCCATTCACCGAGGCAAATTAATTAACCTATATGCAGCAGAAAATCCGATAAAAATGTCGGAGGGTCGCGGAGATGCTTTGTTAAAATCCACCAAAAAAGCCATCGAACTTTTATCGCAAAACAACAAAGGATTTTTCGCTTTGATTGAAGGATCTCAAATCGATTGGGGCGGACATGCGAACGATGCGCCCTACGCCGTTGCTGAAATGATCGACTTCGACAAAAGCATCGGATATGTATTGGAGTTTGCCCGTAAAAATAAGGAGACGTTGGTGATTGTCACGGCCGACCATGAAACGGGAGGAATGGCACTGATGGGTGGCGATATGAAGACTGGCGAAGTTAAAGCTGCCTTTACAACCAAAGGCCATACGGGGCAAATGATTCCCGTTTTCGCTTTTGGTCCTGGAGCAGAAAACTTCTCAGGGATTTATCACAACTACGATTTATTTACCAAAATGCGGGACGCTTTGCATTTAGGTCAAAAATAGATTGTAAACTTTTCATGTGAGTTTCGAAAGCCCACGGCCTGATAAAAGGCGTGGGCTTCTTTTCTTCGCTTATTCGATGTTACCTCAAGCGAGACAGCTCCCCATTTTTGTACTTGTTGGACGACATCTTGAATCAACTTCTTTCCGTAACCCTTTCCTTGTTGGACTTCCGTGACGATCATTTCTTGAATTTCACAAACTAAGCCCTGATGATGCAATAGGTATTGCCCCCTGCAAGAAACAAACCCGATGATTCCATCCGTCGAACTTTCTAATACCCGCAACAGGGTCATCGGATCGGCTAGGTAACTAGCTAGAATTTGATTAAAAATCGAGGGATCCGATTGGTTATTTTCCAACTCATTTAACAGCAGAATTAGCGCCTCGGAATCCGTCGCATTCGCATCCCGGATTGATACATCATTTGGCATATTACGAAATCATTATCGCGGCGTAAAATGTGCTTTAAATAAGCAATAGGCCATTTTATACCAACATTGAAGGCGCTAATTTAAGTAAAAATTCGCCATGAACACATTGATAGAAAAAATAGAAAATCTCTTTCTAAAAGCCGGAGATTCTGAATACGGAGGAGAATCGGTTACCCAGGGTGAGCATGCGCTTCAAGCCGCCTTTTTAGCCAAATCCGAAGGCTATGATGCACACCTCATAGTTGCTTGTTTATTACATGATGTAGGGCACATGCTTCATGCTTTACCTGATGATGCACCCGAGCAGGGCATTGATGATTTACATGAAGAATTAGGCTTTCGATTCTTGGAAAAATATTTTATTGATGCGGTTGCTGAACCCGTGCGACTGCATGTAGACGCTAAACGTTATTTGTGTGCAAAAGAACCCGAATATTTTGGCCAATTAAGCGAGCCTTCCCTAATCAGTTTAGCCTTGCAGGGTGGCCCCATGTCGGCAATAGAATGCCAAGCATTTGAATCCAATCCGTTCTATCGCGAAGCAGTCCAGCTCCGACGAATAGATGACTTAGCTAAAATTCCTAATCTGGAAGTTGACCCCATCAGTTCATACGGGGAAATGTTGAAAATAAGCGCCAAATGATCGCCTATATTTCAAGCGAAAATAAATCGTTTTCCTTAGCACATTGGACAAAGCACCCGCTTTGGTCGATGGTGGCCGCTTTCGGTTGCTATTTTTGTGTCTATGGATTTCGTAAGCCTTTTACAGCGGGGCAATATGTGGATCAGTATTGGTTGGGAATCCATTGGAAATCTATCTTAATTTCTTCACAAATTGCGGGATATATGCTCTCCAAATGGTGTGGCATCTTTTTTGTATCCTCCATCACTTGGGAAAAACGAGCACGTGCCATTCTCATTAGTATTTTGATTGCCGAATTGGCCTTACTCGGTTTTGGAATTGTACCAAAGCCCTGGAATTTGGTTTTCCTAGTCATGAATGGACTTCCATTAGGAATGATTTTCGGCTATATTCAAGGCTTCTTGGAGGGCAAGAAGAATACGGAACTTTATATTGCAGCCCTCGGATCCAGTTTCATTCTGGCAGATGGAGTGTCTAAGTCTGTGGGAATAAATATCTTAAATTGGGGAGTTTCTGAGACATGGATGCCCTTTTTTGCTGGATTATTATATGCCTTGCCTTTATTGTTTTTTGTATGGATGTTGACGCGCATTCCGAAACCAAGTGAACAAGAAGTGGCGGATCGAGCAGAGAGGACACCAATGAATCAAGCTGATCGGATCCATTTGGTGAAACAACTATGGCCAGGAATCCTTACAATCAGCATCCTGTATTTATTCGCATCATTATTACGTGGTATGCGATCTGATTTTGCCCCCGAAATTTGGAAATATCTGGGCTTCAAAAGCTTACCTGAAACGTATTCTCAAACGGAAATTTGGGTAACGGTGGGAATTCTTGCCATCAATGGCAGTTTGGTGCTGATACGAAGCAATTACAAGGCATTTTTTACGAGTATATTGGCGATTGCAACAGGATTTCTGCTTTTAATCATAGCTGGATTTTGGGGGATCGATTCCATGGGACCCTTTTGGCTGATCGTATTAACTGGATTTGGGATTTACCTTCCATACTTAACCATTACGACATCCGTTTTTGAACGCATGATTGCGATTACGCGACATAAGGCCAACATCGGTTTTTTAATGTATATCGTAGACTCCGTGGGTTATTTAGGATACAACGTTTTACTCCTTTCCATTGGATTTATTTTCCCTAATCTCGATATACCTGAATTGTTTTTTGCTTGGGTAAAGCTACTAGGAATCGCAGGAATGGCACTTTGCTTGATTTCAAGTGCCTATTTTATCAATAAACTGAAGCAATAAAGACATTGAATGGCCGTTAGACTGACGCTGGCAGGGTCATGACCCTGCCAGCGTCTACCCCCTAACTTATTTCTTTGCCGATTGAAAATTCAATCCCATAAGTGCTGAAACTTGATGAATCAATTCGCGCTGATAAACTTGCTCTTGACCATGAACTTCACCTAAAGCAGGAACCTTCGCCCCGATCATCGCATACCAAATCTCATGGCAATCTTTTACCTTGTCACCATGCGATGTCCATTGTGCTTTAATCTTATCACCACGCCCATGATCAGTCGTAATTAAAAGCGTAGTTTTACCTTTATACAAAGGATCAGACTCTACGAAATTCCAAATTTCAGATAGCCAAGCATCGAATTGATGCGCAGCATTCAGATAGTGACCATAATGCCCTTCATGCGCAAATTCATCTGTCTCACCATATGAAATGAACATCGCTTTTGGCTTCTTATTTTTCAAATAATCCATCGCTTGAAAATGCATATAGTTGTCTAACACCTCCACTTCACCAAATGCACGAAATGATTCTTTTGTCATACGTGATAATAATTCACTTGATTGCGTTTGGGCATAAGCGTGATAATCATCATATCCATTTATCACAGGGAAACCTGCACGCTTCTCATTCAAAATACGATCAAATGCATCCCAGGCACCGAAAGCAGCCACAGACCCTTTATAGGCAGAAAGGCCGTTCAAATACTCAAAGAAATTCGTATTAGGATTCGGTAGGTATTCATTCGAATTAACAGCCGTGTCAACTTGACCTGTCAACAACTCACTATATCCTGGATAGGAAAACCAATAAGGATTTGCCACATTGACCAAAGAACCCAATGAACGATTCCCGTGTAATTGACCCTTTTTAGCAATCGTTTTCCAGAAAAAAGGCAATAATTTTTCCCTACGTGCATTAAGCTCTGGAGCCCAATAGTTCTTAATGATGTTGGCACTATCGCCATGATGAAAACGCTTGACTTTTACGATGGATGAATCTACTCCACCAAAAACTTCTTGCCAGCGAAAGCCATCCGTCATAATCACAATGACCCGGTGATCAGTAACTTTTTGTGCCTGCACAGCGGGCAAACAAACAAAACAAAATACTACTAAATACAAATACTTGAACATGACGAATTCGATGGTTGAAGAACAAATATAGCGAAGGAAGACTAAGGAAACATTATGCGAAAATTAACAATAGGTTTTTTTAGTTGCGAATCATATAAGGTTATATAAACAAGAAATGCCGGCAAGAATCCTGCCGACATTTTCTTAATTACACCAATATAAAATCGTTTTAGAGGCCTATGGTAGAAACCCAAGCTCTCTTTTGTTTGTCATATCGTAAGGTGGAATCCGGCCATTCCACATAATGTTTCATCGCAAGATATTCTGTCAAATGTCCCTTTTTTACGAATTCACGGAATAAAAAACCTCCACGTTCTTGGACAGTTTCTTTATCATAGTGAGGCGTATTAACAACTTCTTCAAACTGATCAATCTCAAATGAATTGGCTTTTAGGGTAAATGAACCAATCACACCCCGAAGAAGGTCTTTACGACCTGCCACGGGTCTACTGATCAAATAACGATAGACTCCTGAAGTATCTTTTTCAAGATGAATGAATTGATAAAGTGGCAGTCTGCCAACGTATTCTGCCCGAAATTTTGCTTGGTATTTAGTTGAATCCGTCGCATAAAGCGCTTTTTCACTAATAATGCTGATGATATTGGTGAGTAAAGTATCCCGTTCTGAATCGGAAAAATAATAGGATGCCTCATCTTTAGAATGGCATGAAACTAAGGCAATAACACAAAAAATGAAGCTTAAAATAATATTTTTCATATTGGTATAAAAAAGGGCTGCACGTTACGTGCAGCCCTGAAATCAAATTACTTAATATAAAGTACT
>CALLKB010000161.1 GCA_938008575.1 uncultured Cytophagaceae bacterium
GTGCTCTTCCGATCTGGAAAAACTGAATTTTATGTATTAAATGCCATCAGTCAAATCGCAACGACCTTGAGTCGATTGGCCATGGATGTATGTTTATACAATTCACAAAACTTTGGATTCATCGAATTACCGAATGCCTTAACAACGGGAAGCTCAATCATGCCGCATAAAAAGAATCCGGACGTTGCCGAATTATTACGTGGTAAATCCAATAAATTAAAGGCAGTTCCTAACCAAATGCAATTGCTCATGAGCAACTTGCCTTCGGGTTATCACCGGGAATTCCAGCTGACCAAGGAGCTTTTGATGCCTGCCATCGACGAAATCAAAGATTGCCTGGAAATCACGCACTACATGGTTTCTCACATGAAGGTGAAAGCTGATCTCTTGAAAGATGCTAAATACGACTTATTGTTCTCCGTAGAAGAGGTGAATAAATTAGTCGTAGCGGGCATGCCTTTCCGGGAAGCTTATGTACAAGTTGGCAAAATGATCGAAGCGGGTGAATTCAACGGAAGCTCACGCGAAATCAATCACTCACATTTAGGTAGTATCGGCAATTTAGGATTAAGCGAAATTCAAGCCCAAAAAGATACCGTTTGGAGCCGCTTTGGTTTTGAAAAAGTGGAAGACGCCATCGACGATTTATTGAGCTAATTGGCGCGCCAATAATTTCTGCATATACTTACCTAAGATATCAAATTCTAAATTCACGCGATCACCCACCTTCATTTGGTGAAAAATGGTGTGTTCATAGGTATAAGGAATAATTGCGACTGAAAATGTATCCAATCCCGATTCCACCACGGTCAAACTCGTCCCATTTACACAGATTGAACCTTTCTCCACAGTAACATGTCCGGCAGGATATTGGAAATGGTATTCCCAAGAACCGTCATGCGTTACAATGGAAGTACAAACGCCTGTTAAATCCACGTGCCCTTGTACAATATGCCCATCAAAGCGTCCGTTGGCAGGCATGCAACGCTCGAGATTGACTTTTTGACCAACAGCCAAATCGCCTAAATTCGTCTTTTGCAGAGTCTCTTGAATCGCTGTGACGCGGTATTGCGGGGATTTAATTTCAACGACTGTTAAGCAAACTCCGTTATGGGCTAGTGACTGATCAATTTTCAATTCATCTGTAAAGTTTGAAGAAAACCAAAAATCAACATTCGTTCCATGCGCTTGTTTGCTTTCCAAAACGCCCATTGATTCCACAATACCTGTAAACATGTGATTAATTTTATATTTTTACGAACTCAAATTTACACCCATTCCCATGAAATTCAATCGCTGGATTCTGATTCTCGTACTAATTGTGTTTGGACTAATTTACATTAGTCTACCAAAACAATCACAAGCGATCGGTAAATCATCAGAAGACTCCTTACAAGTCATGGAAACGAGACGGGCAAAAGATGAGCAATTCAAAACGGATGATGATGCTCCCATTACGGATAAGGCATCCTTTAAGGGCTTAAGCTACTATCCCTATGCTGCGACGTGGAAAATTGCTTTTGAAATCAAGCGAAACGAAAAAATCCAGCGGGTTCGAATTCAAATGACCGACGGATCCGCTGATTCACTTTTGGTATTTGGTACAGCACAAGCTGAAATCAACGGACAGGGAATTAATTTACTGGTTTACCAACATGATTCTGGGGATTTTTTCATCCCATTTAAAGACAAAACCGCCCCCACAGAAACCTATGGAGGCGGTCGGTATTTGGAGTTACCCCTAACTAAATTAAAAGACAATCAATTAACCATTGACTTCAACGAAGCCTTTTTCCCCTATTGTGCGTATAACAAGACCTTTGCTTGTCCCATACCACCCAAGGAAAATCAGCTAAATATTCGAATTCCTGCTGGAGAAAAAAATCCTTAATCCGCGCGGCGAACCGTAGAAGCACCACTCACATCCTTTGAGAGATTCATCGGATTTCCTTTATATTCAATTTTCGAAGCACCAGAAGCCTCCACTTGTAAAGACTTCTGAATATTTACTTGTGCATGACTTGCTCCACTCGCCTCGATATCAGCATCACGTGCCAATAATGCATCCGCATCCAGGTGACTCGCACCAGAAAGTTCTACATCCAGTTTGGCAATTCGACCGCTTATTTTGGCGTGTGAGGCACCCGATAATTCGAGCACTAATTTATCTGCTTGAACGGATTCTCCATCAAAATGCGATGCGCCGCTAACTGTGATATTCATTTGCTCCTCATCGTTAAATCCGCGCAAATTCACATGACTTGCGCCTGAGAATTCAGCCGATTTAATTCGTGGCAATGTTATCAACAACTTAATTTTTTTATGGTTTTTATTATATCCCATCCAAGACCAAGATGCATCAATATCGAATTTCAAGATATTCCCTTCCACCTGTACATCTAATTTTTCCAAATCATCCGCACGACCGGATGCCGTAATGCTGCAAACATTTCCTTTGATGATTTGAACATCAAAATCGTGTCCAATTTCAAGGCTTTGAAAATTCCCAACTCGGATTTTTTTAGTTTGACTTTCGGGTGCGAATGCAAGAGCTTGCAATGAAATACCCAAAACGAATAGACAAATAATGGAACGTACGATATTTTTCATAAGGTTGATTATAAGATAATGGGAACAAGATGCAATGCCCAACAGCTTCGTTGCATGCCTGCGGAATTATTTATTTTTCGCGAAAGAAACTTGTAGTTTCGGATAGGACTTATAGGTCAAATCCGCGCGTTCAGCTTTCTTTCCTTTGATGCTTTTTTTAACATTCAAATCCATCTTTGCTTGATTCCCTACCGAAATGCGGGCGATATTCGTTTCCCAATTGCTCGCTAATAATTCTGACGAATCAAATGCCGCTGCCGCCAGTTCATTTGAATGACCCGACAAAGTCAAACTGTGAAAATCACGCAAAATAACATCCAAAGAAGGGACATCAAATCCTTTGATTTCCGTCCGACCATTACCTCCTAAATCGACTTTACTCAACGAAGGGGTTTCAATCGTAACCGTCATTCCATTGGGTATATCATTCAATGACAATGTTCGATTGCCCACAGATGTCAGTCGACCGAAGTCGGCAGATGCTTCTGCCGACTGGTACGAAATTTTAAATTCTTTACCTTTTACGATATTGATCGATGCAGAACCACTATGCTTTAATTCAATTGCACTGAAAGGTTCAAGCGTTTTGGAGATAGAAAAATTCGATGGAGCCGCTGGAGCTATAGGGGCTTCAGGAGCTGCATCAAACGAATCCTCATCAGAATTTGAAGAATCGAAATTCGAATCATCCGATTGCTTTGGATTACGATTTAGGCAAATCA
>CALLKB010000162.1 GCA_938008575.1 uncultured Cytophagaceae bacterium
TCTTCTCTTGCGCTCATCGTTTTTGGTACCATTCTTGAAAACTCTCCTTCGGCGCGACCGGCATTTCCCGCTGCTTGTACCAAGGATTTAAACGGTTATTTAGGAGGGATGCGAATCTTCTTAATAGCGATCCCCCCAGGCGATAAATGACCGGATGTGCTAACACAAATGCCATGAATTGCATTCCGATTTTCTTGCTTGCCGGAGCTAAACCCGCAGCCATTAAGTCTTGTCTCCAAAACCACAATTGCTCATGGATATTAATCTTAACGGGACAGACATTCGAACAGGAACCACAAAGTGTACTAGCAAAGGGTAAATCCGCATTCGCTTTTTTATCGATATTGGGTGCTAAAATGGACCCGATAGGCCCTGCAACGGGTTGATGGTAACTATGACCTCCACTTCGGCGGTATACGGGGCATGTATTAAAGCAGGCAGCACAACGGATGCATTTCAAGGAATTCTTGTATTTCGGGTCAGCAAGTTGACGTGTTCGGCCATTATCTAGCAGAACGATGTGCATTTCCTGGCCCTCACGCGGTTTGTGAAAATGCGAAGAATAGGTCGTGATTAATTGACCCGTGGCGCTTCTAGCAAGTAATCGTAAAAACACCGCTAAATCTGCTCGTTTCGGAATAATCTTTTCAATCCCCATGCAGGCAATATGTACTTTGGCTAAATGTGCCCCCATATCTGCATTTCCCTCATTCGTACAAACTACGAATTCGCCCGTTTCGGCCACAGCAAAATTCACTCCCGTAATCGCCACTTCTGAAGCCAGAAAATGCCCCCGAAGATGATGGCGTGCAGCCTCTGTCAAAAACTGAGGATCTTTATTGCCTTTAGGGGTACCTAAATGCTGGTGAAATGTCTCCCCTACATCCTCTTTTTTCAGGTGGATTGCAGGTAATACAATGTGACTTGGAGCTTCTTTTCTGAATTGAACGATGCGTTCCCCTAAATCCGTATCAACGACTTCAATACCATTTTTGGCCAAATAATCGTTCAAATGACATTCTTCGGTCAACATGGACTTACTCTTAACTAGCAATTGTGAACCCTGTGCCGCAATAATTCCATGCACAATGGCATTATGCTCCGCCGCGTCTTTCGCCCAATGTACTTTAATACCATTTGCTTGCGCTTTGGCTTCAAAGGCCTGCAAATAGCTTCCTAAATTCGCTAAGGTATGATCTTTGATTTGTGAAGCGTGTTCACGCAAGGCTTCCCATTCGGGTAAAACTTTCGATGCCTTATCCCGCTTAGCACGCACAAACCACAAGGTTTCATCATGCCAGTCGGTCCGCTCAGCATCCGCAATAAATTTCTCTGAAGCCTCCGCGTGACTATGCATGATTCAATATTTCGACAATGTGTTTCACCTGAACTTTGGAACCTTGTCGGCGCAAAATCCCTTCCAAATGCATCAAACAAGAAGTATCCGCACCTATAATGTATTCCACCCCATTCGCATCATGTTCTCGGATTCGATCCTGTCCCATCTTCACCGAAACGGCTTCTTCCGTCACACAAAACGTTCCGCCAAAACCGCAGCATTCATCTACACGAGTCGGCATCACCACTTCGACACCATCTACAAGACTTAGTAAATCTTGCAATTTGGAAAAGGGTTTTTCATTGCGCTCCGACATCGAACTTAAGCGCAAACCGCGCTGCCCATGGCAACTTTGATGCAATCCTACCCGGTGAGGGAACGACGCATTTAACGAAGAAACATTAAGTACATCCGTCAAAAACTCACAAATCTCGTAAACCGAATTCCTGATTTTCTCTGATGGATGATGCTCCTTCAAATGCAATACGCAAGAACCCGAAGGTCCTACGATGTAATCAAATCCCTCAAAATTATTCGAAAAATTGGTATCACAACCTGCTGTGGACGATGCAAAACCGGAATTGGCCATCGGTTGGCCGCAACAAGTTTGATCTTTGGGAACAACAACTTCGCATCCCAGTTTTTCCAACAATTCTAAACTCGCCACCGCGACTTGGGGGTAGAATTGGTCAATGTAACAAGGAACAAACAGGGCTACGCGCATCCTAATATCGTTTCAATTGAATTAAATCTTTTGGGGTATCACCCGCATAAACCATCAAAGCCGCTCCTAAAGCACTCGCTTGGGCAACTTCCGCGGCATAAACCTCCAGCCCTGGAAAGGCCCGCGCTAATAAGCGCATGTACCATTCGTTCTTGCTAAAACCACCGTCCACAAGCAATTGTTTGACAGGTGCGTCTTTCAACAGCAAGTTCAGACTAAAGATTTGTTGGCCTACCAAATCTACCATGAATTGATCATACGCCGAAGCCAAATCTGTAAAATCAGTTAAATTCCGCGAGGCGAAGGCACATTCGAAAACGGACGAAGCACTCGGTTTCAATTCGAAAACGGAATCGTTGAATCGACAATCCTTGAACGATCCGCCAAAATGTGCTTCCATCCGAGCCACTTGCTCCTTATGAAAATGTCCCCCGAACAAACGAGAGGCCTTCACTGACTTTCCGTTTGGCTGTAAATAACACAAGACATCATTCGCTAATTCGTCGGAAGTCAAGGGCGAATCATTAAACGGATGCATCGCAATGCACCAGGTACCCGTCGACAAAAGCACAAATTCCTCCGAAATACTCCGCA
>CALLKB010000163.1 GCA_938008575.1 uncultured Cytophagaceae bacterium
CCGGTAATCGTCATACATCTTCACATCGATGTAATTCGACTGACCTGTCTTCTTCGTGTAATACTCTTCAACCAATTGTTTCGTCTCCTCCGTCCGATGGCGATCTAAATCGCAGACAGCCATAATACGCGCCTTGTCGAACTTCCAGGTTCCTGGTAAATCATGCCCACGAGCAATCCGACCGCAACCGATTTGACCGATATTTATCTTATTGCTGGGTGCATCTTTGCCGCCCAACACATGCGCAGGAACAATCGTAGGGAAACCCAATGTTCCCACGGCACCTATCGCTAGGTTGTTAATGAAATTTCTCCGTTTCATGCTTTGATGGATATGTTGGTGGCATTTTTCTGCGCAATCAGGGCTAATTCCGTCGACAAGAAACAATGTGCTTGTGTCATCGCCGTTTCGGTACGATTCAATACATCGTCGACCAATAACTCGCCGTGCGGTAAATTCACATCCTTGCAATCGATGTATAAAGTCTCTTTGTTATTCACGATGTACAAGTGACTTCCGGTTCCATGTGGCGATGCAATATCTGTATTCTTACGCACCTCGATGTAGCCATCCGTACCCAAAATAGTCAAGCGACCATCTCCCCAAGTATTCAAACCATCCGGCGTAAACCAATCCACGCGGATATATCCAGAACCTTTATTACTACGCAACATCAAATCACCAAAATCCTGGAATTTCGGATACTGTGGATGGTGATGATTCGCGATTTGTGAGGCTACAACCTCACCTTGTGTTGATCCCGTAAAATGCAAAAATTGGTCTACTTGATGCGACGCAATATCCGTGATAATCCCACCATAATATTTCGTATCAAAAAACCAATCGGGACGGGAATTTACACTCATCCGATGTGGCCCCGTTCCTAAGGTCTGCATCACCTTGCCTATTTTTCCTTGCGCAACCAATTGGCTTGCCAATTCCGTCGCCTTATTTTCAAAACGCTCGCTGAACGAAATCGAATAAATACGTTTCGTTTCTTGTTGGACCTTTCGCACCTCCGCCAATTGCTCCAAACTTATAATTCCTGGCTTATCCACCATGTAATCCTTTCCGTGCTGCATCACACGAATTCCCAAAGGCGCACGCTCATGCGGCGTAATCGAACTCAATACCAGCTTGATTGTTGGGTCCTCCAAAACCTCCGCCTCACTCTTCACCAATTTGGCTTGTGGATAACGCTTGGCAAAATCTTTGATTAAATCCGGCTCTTTGGCATAATAAGAAACAAATTCTCCGCCTCCACGTATGATGGAATTCGCCATGGAATAAATGTGCCCATGATTAATCCCCACAACGCCAAAACGCAAACGTGGCGCCAAGATTTTTTCAGCTGAAGGTTTGACAAAAGAGGCCGTAGCGTCTTTAATCGTAGGCATAAATGCCAAACCACTTAATAAACTTGCGTCTTGAAGAAACTTCCGACGATTAGAGGAACTCGATTTCATGATTGAATAGGTTTAAACTATGTTTAAAAGTCAGACTTAACCTAAACATACTGAATATTAAACACAAAAAAAGCTGTCCATTTCTGAACAGCTTTCTCTTATATAAAAAAATCTCAAACCTATTTTTTCTTCTCTTTAACACGAGCAGCTTTTCCTTGCTTACCACGCATGTAGAATAAACGTGCACGACGCACTTTACCACGACGCAATACTTCGATTTTATCGATGTTTGGTGACAAGATTGGGAAGATACGCTCAACACCAATTCCGTTAGATACTTTACGTACAGTGAAAGACTCACCAGCGCCTGAATTCTTACGTTGGATAACCAATCCTTGGAAAACCTGGATACGCTCCTTGTTACCCTCACGGATTTTCACGTGTACATTGATTGTGTCTCCAGCTGCAAATTCTGGATGCTCAGCTCTACGCGTTGCGTTTTCTGCTTCTACAAATTTAATTAAATCACTCATCTGACTTTTTATTTTGTGTAATATCAGCACTCAGCGGTCGCTTCGTACATAAAATTGCTGATTGGGTTGCAAAGATAGGAAAAATATTTCTTTCCAAAAACAATTGCTTACTTTTTACCTTTAATGGATTGAACAAAGCCAACAATCTCACTATGAAGATCTTGTGCTTGCCCCAATAACTTCACAAAAGCGCTACCAATAATCGCTCCAGCCGCCGATTCAGAAGCCTTCAAGAAACTAGCACGATCCGAAATACCAAAACCAATCAAGCGAGGATTCTTCAAATTCATTCCCTCAATCCGCTTGAAATAAGTCTCTTGATCACTCGAAATTCCCGTCTTCGCGCCTGTCGTACTCGCAGAGGAAACCATGTAAATAAAGCCTTGGCTAATCGCATCTATTTGAGCAATGCGCGCATCCGTTGTTTGCGGCGTGATCAAAAAGATATTATACAAACCATATTGTTCGAAAATCGCTTGATATTCCGACTCATATTCGGCCATTGGTAAATCCGGCAAAATCAAGCCGTCTACACCCACTTCCGCACATTTCTTACAAAAAGCCTCCACTCCATATTGTAACACAGGATTGATATAACCCATCAATAATACAGGTACAGAAACCGTTTGACGCATATCTTTTAATTGCTCAAATAAATGCGCAACCGTCATGCCTTGATCCAAAGAAACCTGATTGGATTGCTGAATCGTTTCCCCATCCGCCACAGGATCCGAATAAGGCATCCCAATCTCAATGATATCCACGCCACCCGCTTGCAAGGCATTCAACACGGTCATCGTATCCCCGAAATTCGGGTAACCTGCCGTCGCATATACATTCAAAATAGGCTCCGTCGCCTCCGCAAATAATTTCGTAATCCGATTCATCCTAGTCATTCAATTTTAAACGTTGCTGATACGTCGATAAGTCTTTATCCCCTCTTCCCGACAAATTCACTACGACCACTTCATTCGGCTTGGCGTTTAATTTGCCAAAGACCGCGAGCGCATGGGCTGATTCCAAAGCCGGAATAATTCCTTCTAACATCGAGCATTCCAAAGCTGCTTCCAAAGCCTCCTCATCCGTAATATCATAAAACTTCGCGCGTCCAGTTTTGAACAAATGCGCATGCATTGGGCCAATGCCCGGATAATCCAAACCTGCCGAAATCGAATAAGGCTCGATCACCTGTCCATCTTCCGTTTGCATCAATAAACTCTTACTTCCATGCAACACACCCGCTTTTCCTAAAAAGGTTGTCGCTGCTGAATGCCCGGTACCAACTCCCTGACCCGCTGCCTCCGCTGCAATCAATTGCGTCCGAGGCTCATCCAAGAAATGATAAAAAGCTCCCGCCGCATTCGAACCACCACCCACACAAGCAATCACATAATCCGGGTAATCCCGACCTTCTTTTTCCTGCAATTGGCTACGAATTTCTTCGGAAATCACCGACTGGAATCGAGCAACCATATCCGGGTAAGGATGTGGTCCTACCACCGAACCGATGATGTAATGCGTATCCACCGGGTTATTGATCCAGTGACGCATCGCCTCATTCGTCGCATCTTTTAAGGTCTTCGAGCCCGACTGCGCCGCAACGACTGTCGCGCCCAACATACGCATACGCGCCACATTAGGTGCTTGACGTTCGATATCAATCGCCCCCATGTAAACAATACATTCCATCCCCATCAAGGCACAAACCGTTGCAGTAGCTACGCCGTGTTGGCCCGCACCCGTCTCCGCTACGATCTTATTTTTCCCCAAACGTTTCGCAACCAATATCTGACCAATCGTATTGTTCACCTTGTGTGCACCCGTGTGACAAAGATCCTCCCGCTTCAAATAAATGTTCGTATTGTACTTCGCCGATAAGCGCTCCGCCTTGAACAAGGGGGTCGGTCGGCCCACGTAATCTTTTAACAAAGCATGAAACTCCTCCTGAAAGGACTGATCTGCGATGATATCCAAATAGCGACTGCGCAATTCTTCTACATTGGGATACAGCATTTCCGGAATAAAGGCGCCGCCAAAATCCCCGTAGTATCCACGCTCGTCAACTTGAAATGAATGGTTCATATATTTTGTGTTATTAACTTCACCTTTGCCAAATCCTTCAATGCTGGACTTGACTCTAATTTACTATTGAAATCCAAGGCATACAGCCCTGGCAATTTTTTCGCTTCTTCGATACTCGCCTCATCCAAACCTCCCGCTAGAAAATAAGGAATATCCAATTCATAGGCCTTTAAAATAGTCCAATCAAATCGCTCCCCTGTTCCGCCTACTTGAGATCCCTTTTTCGTATCAAATAAATAATAATCGGGCTCCAAATTCAACACTTTAACATCCTCCTCCGTCGCCACACTGACAGCCTTGATCACCGTCAAATCCTCAGCACGCAAGGCATCAATCTCATCTTGCCCCTCATCGCCGTGCAATTGCACAACCTGAAATCCGGCCTTTTTAGACAATTCAATGATATCTTCGATGGGCTCATTCACAAACACACCCACCGCCTTTGTCTTAGCTGGTAAGGCCGGGATAACAAAATCTTGCCCTACATAGCGAGGCGATTTAGCCACCCAAATAAAGCCCATATAATCCGGTTCATAAGCCGCAACTGCTTCGATATTAGTCAAATCCCGCATGCCACAAACCTTCCACTTCATACCCTATTGCTTTAAGAAATCCGTTAATGCCTGACCGGGATTGCTCGTCTTCATAAAACTCTCCCCGATCAAAAAGCCGCGGTATCCAAAACCCTTCAACTCCTTGATAATTTCAGGCCCTGAAATACAACTTTCGGAAACCTTCACAAATTGGGCAGGAATCTTATCCGCAAGGACTTTGGATGCCTCCACATTTTGCTCGGCAAAATTTTTCAAGTTGCGGTTATTCACACCTACAACAGAAATATAATCGCCCAACGAACGATCTAATTCTTCCTGGTCATGAACCTCCAACAAGGTTTCCATACCTAATGAACGAGCTAAAGTCCCTAAGGTTTTGATTTCTGCAGGACTTAATGCTGCCGCGATCAATAATACCACGTCCGCTCCCATCGATTTCGCCTCTACGATTTGATATTCATCGACCATAAAGTCTTTACGCAAAATAGGCGTATTCGGATTCGTCCGCCGCGCTAAATCAAAGTCGGCATAGGTCCCCCCAAAATATTCCGTATCTGTCAGCACCGACAAGCAAGCCGCTCCTGCCGTCACATAACCTCGCGTAACTTCATCTACGCCCATCGTATCATTAATGATGCCTTTGGAAGGAGACTTGCGTTTAAATTCCGCAATAATACCCGTAGAGGCTGGCTGAACCAAAGACATGGCCAAAGAATGGCAAGCTCTGGCAAAATAGCCTTGTTTTTCTAATACAGAAATGGAAACGCGCGCTTTGGCAGCGGCAACTTCCGTTCGTTTGGTGACAATGATTTGATCTAAAATAGTCATAGCGCAATGCGATTAATCCATAATAAACTTCTTAAACACCTGGAATGCTTTTCCACTTTCTAATGACTCTTTGGCCATTAAAAATCCATCCGCTAACGATGGAGCTTTCTCTGCAACCCAAAGTGCCGCTCCAGCATTCGCCAATACCGCATTGGTTTGAGCAGCTGTACCCTCGCGCTGTAAAATTTTATAAAGCATATTAGCAGATTCTTCCACATTCGCTCCTCCGAACAATTCCGATTGCTGCACATATTCACATCCTAATTCTGAAGGTTCATGAACTTTTCGGCCTGCGCGCGTCTCTAAACGAAAATTAGATGTCAACGAAATTTCGTCATAGCCATCCTCCGCATAAACAATCCCATATTTCTTGCTAGAATCTTTGAAAAAACCGGAATACAATTCAAAGACCTCAGGGGAATAAACGCCCGTCAATTGCTTATTCACATTTGCTGGGTTCAATAAAGGCCCCAATAAATTAAAGAAGGTTTTCATCCCTAATTCTTTGCGAATCGGCCCTACAAACCGCATGGCCGGATGGAACAAAGGCGCATGTAAAAAACACATGCCTGCTGTTTCCATTTTACGTTTCAAGATTTTAGGATCATTGTTAAATTTCAAACCCAAAAACTCCAAAACCGTTGAAGAACCTACGGATGACGAAACCCCATGATTTCCGTGCTTGGCAATCTTTTGACCAGCACCTACGATCACAAACGAGGAAGTCGTACTGATATTAAACGTATCCTTTCCATCCCCACCCGTTCCACAAACATCCATGGCATCAAACTCCGACAAATCAACTGTGACAGCTAAGTCCAACATTGCCGAAACAAATCCCTTTAACTCTTGAACTTGAATCGGGTGATACCAATAAGATGATAAAAATGCGGCTATTTGACTAGGATTCACCCCGCCATTCCCAATTTGCAATAAAACCTCGTGCGCCTCTTGTTCTGACAACGCCTCACCACTCACTCTTCTTTCTAGAACCTTTTTCATTTTATTTTAACCAATTTTTAATCATTTGTAATCCGTGTTGAGTCAAATAGGCCTCCGGGTGAAATTGCACCCCACGTACATCGTATTGCTGATGGGCCTCCGCCAACACATATCCTTTGTCATCTTGAGCTGTAATCTTCAAATCCTTTGGCATCGAGTCAGGGATTACCGTCCACGAATGGTAACGACAAACCTCAAAACGCGATGGAATATCCAAGAACAAACGCTCGGTCGGGTCAATCACTTGACACTCCGTCGTCACTCCATGCAAGACCTCACCCATATTCTGTAATTGGGACCCAAAGGCCTCCGCGATTGCCTGATGACCTAGACAGACACCTAAAATCTTTTTTGTCGACTTATATTCTTTTAACAAATCCATCATAATTCCCGCCTCGGAAGGAATCCCAGGACCCGGAGAAAGAAGGATTTGGTCATATTTGCCCACTTCTTCTAAGCTAATTTTATCATTGCGAAATACATCCACATTCGCACCTAATTCCTTTAAGAGGTATACCAAATTGTACACGAAGGAATCATAATTATCTAAAACCAAAACGTTCTTCATGTCTTCTTATGCTAAGTTCTCTGCAACTTCCAATGCACGACGCAAAGCTGCTAATTTATTATGTATTTCTTGCATTTCGCTGGCAACGACCGACTTCGCTACAACGCCCATTCCTGCTTGGAAAAATAAGGTATTTCCTTTGCTCAAAAAGGTTCGGATCGCAATGGCATGATTGAAATTCCCTTGAAAATCCATGAAACCAATCGCACCGCCATAGATCGCTCGGTTTGTTGGCTCCAGCCGATTAATAATCGTCATCGCATTGTGCTTAGGCGCACCACTCAATGTCCCTGCAGGAAAGGTATCCGCAACCAATTGCAATGGATTCACACCTTTTTGTAAGCGACCCGTCACCTTAGATACCAAGTGGATTACATGGGAGAAAAATTGCACTTCTTTGAAGGTCTCCACTTTGACTTGATCCGCACTCCGACTTAAATCATTGCGGGCCAAATCGACCAACATTACATGTTCAGCCGTTTCTTTCGGATCTGCCAAAAGTTCTTGCGCTAATTCCGCATCGCGTGCATCATCCCCCGAGCGTCTAAACGTTCCAGCGATTGGATGAATTTCAGCGACATCTCCATCAATTTTAATTTGCTTTTCTGGCGATGCACCGAAAATGCGGTATTGTTCGTAATCAAAGTAAAACAAATAAGGCGACGGATTCACGGAACGCAAAGCGCGATACACTTGAAAATCATCCCCTTTGAAACCTTGGGAAAAACGGCGGGAAGGCACGATTTGGAATACATCACCGCGCAAACAATGCTTGATGCATGTTTCCACAATTTCCTTCACTTGCTCATCGTTCAAATTACTAACTTCCTCTCCTACACGCTCAAACCGTTCTGAATCATAATGCGGCATATTCAACAAATACGTAATCGTATCAAAAGAAGGTTCAGACCCGTCATAACTATGCGCATAAAGCGACATTTGGTTATTGAAATGGTTCACCGCAACCACATACCGATACACATAATAGCGAATGGATGGAATTTCTGTTTCCGGATTTTTTGCTTGAATCTCAATATCCTCAAAATAGGTTACCGCATCATAAGAAATATGGCCAAACAAGCCATTCGCCATCGGTGAATCCCCTTTTTCTTTCTGGAAATCAAAACGATCCGCGAAAGCTTTGAGAGCTTGAACAGCATCCCGACGATTCGTTAAGGTGAAATTTTCCACCGAGCCGTCAGGGAATTTTTGGGAAACCTTTGAATCGGTTAATTCGAATGAAGCAACAGGATCAAAAGCGATATGTGAAAATCCATGTTCCCGGCCATGGTAATCCGCCGATTCCAGGATTACGGAATTCTTGAAGTTTTTACGAATCTTCATGAAAATACCGATGGGCGTAAGGGTATCCGCCAATTGGGTTTTTCTCGCAGTTCGAATTTGTAATGTAGACATGTTTTCTAGGGACAAAATTAAAAAAAGGCTTACTGAGAACAGCAAGCCTTTCGTAAACATATCATGTACACACAGCAAAACTGTTCAAGGAAATATTAGCCTTGCCACCAGTTTTTGTTGTATGCTGCTTTTGTCATCTTGGTATTAATTTGATGCAAATGTAAACTGAAATCTCTTAATTCAAAATTTTAGCCGATTAAATCCCACAAATTTCCATATAAATCCTCGAATACGAGCACTTTACCATATTCTTCAAGCACCGGACCGCGGACAATTTTGATGTTGTGTTTAAGTAAATTTTGATGGTCTTTTTCAAAGTCATCCGTATGTAGAAACAAGAAAACTCGGCCACCTGTTTGATTACCCACACGAGAGCGTTGTTCGTCCGTTGCGGCTTTGGCCAATAACAATTGGCAAGAGCCTTCACCCGAAGGCTGGACAAGCACCCAGCGTTTTACATCACTCAGCCGCGTGTCTTCCACCAAAGTAAACCCAAGTTTTTCGGTGTACCAAGCAATTGCTTCGTCGTAGTCGGCCACTACAAGGGCGATGTGCATGAGGCGATGGTTCATAGTTCAGTTATCAGTGGGCAGTTGTCAGTTGTCAGTTTAGTTTTCGTCGCGACCCACGAAGTTGAATGGGCTGATTAATTTCAATTCGGCTTTAATGGCATCTGAAACAGCTAGGCCGTCGATGAATTTATGGAAGACCGTTTGGTCAATTTTTCCATGGTGACGTGTCAAATCCTTCAGCGCCTCATACGGTTTCGGGAACGCTTCACGACGCAAGACTGTTTGAATCGCTTCCGCAATTACTACCCAATTATCTTCTAAGTCTTGTTGGATTTTGCTGTTATTCAATTCCAATTTCCCTAAACCACGTTGCAAAGAATTCAACGAAATCACGACATGCGCCAATGGCGTTCCTACATTACGAAGAACCGTCGAATCCGTTAAATCACGCTGTAAACGGGAGATAGGCAATTTCGCCGACAAGAATTCAAAGAATGCATTTGCCATTGCGAAGTTTCCTTCCGCGTTTTCGAAATCGATTGGATTGACTTTATGCGGCATCGCCGAAGATCCGATTTCCCCTGCTTTGATTTTTTGCTTGAAATAGCCCATCGAAATGTACTGCCAAATGTCGCGCGATAAATCAATTAGAATCGTATCCAAACGCTTTAAGCCATCAAAATAGGCTGCTAAATTATCGTAATGCTCGATTTGAGTTGTGTATTTCGAGCGCGTAATACCTAGATTTGCATGCAAGTTGGCAGCAAATTCCGGCCAATTAATCTCCGGAAAAGAAACTTGATGCGCATTGAAATTACCTGTCGCACCGCCGAATTTACCCGTAAACGGCACTTGAGCTAATAAGTCTAATTGGCGATTTAAACGCTCAACAAAAACCTTAATTTCTTTGCCTAAACGCGTCGGAGATGCCGGTTGGCCATGTGTATGGGCCAACAAAGGAATCTCTTTCCATTCGTTTGCATATGCATCCAACGTCGCAACAACTGCCTGATAAGCAGGCAAAATCACATCGCGATGCGCCTCCGCGATGGAAAGCGGAATCGCGGTATTATTTATATCTTGAGAAGTTAGGCCAAAGTGGAT